>JAFWTK010000041.1 GCA_017518935.1 Prevotella sp. | reverse complement strand
GCCACTCTCGTAAAAGGATTTCGTGCGGGCCTCGTCGATGAAGTCCTTGTCGAGCAGACCTACTTTTGGCAGGACGGCTGTGACGGTGTCGCCCTGTACCGTCAGCCAACGGGGCTTTACCTGATGCATATTGATGCCCAGTCGCAGGGTACCGTAATAGATGCGTACCAGATGGTCGTCGCTGAGAATGCCTTTGCGGATGGTGTCGACCAGTTCCTCGTTGCTGATGCTGAGAAACTCCCATTCTCCTATCTCCTTGATACTCTCTATCTGTGTGGGGGTGACATCGATCTGGTTGTCGACACCGACTTCCACACTATTGTCTTTTTCGAAGAACACCAGCCATACAAATACGAGGATAAAGGCAATGAGCGCCAATATCTTGACAAGGTCGGGCATTTTTATAGTCTTCTTTCTCATGGCTCTAACAGTCTCATAATGTTATTCTGGTTGAACTCCTTACGGAAGGCGATGGTGATGTTCTCCTCCCGATAGCCCAGTTGTACGAGCATAGGGACGAGTACTCTTGCGGCATTCTCTTTCGCGATGTCGATGATTCCCAGTTCGGGGATGCTCTGGATGATGGCGGCACGCCCCTGCTGCTCGTAGTCCGTCATCTCGGCATCGCTGAAATGAGCACGGGCCAGGGCTACATAGTGGCGTACGTTCTTCTGGTCGATCTTGGAACTGGTCATGGTCACCTTGGGGTCAGGCAGGAGGACGGTAATCTTATCGCCCTGTCGCTCAATATTCTTATCGGAGAACTGGCTGAAATCGATGTAGGCTTTCAGCGTGGCATCCATCGGGATGGCGATCTTGCGTTCACCGAGCGGAATCTTGATGTTGTAGTCCTGTCGTAGTACAGACCCTTTCAGGCGCACCACGTCGTCGTGAGTCACAATCTTGTGTACCTTAAACTCTGAGGTGTAGAGTTTCGAGCATTTCTGTACCTGCATCACCAGCATCGGCACGGTGTCGATGCTCTGATAGTTGGTCTGCTCTGCTTTCTGCTCCTCTCCCTTGTTACAGGCGCAAGTCAGCAGACATGCCAATGCGAAAAAAAGACTGCTCTTTTTCATCTGATTGCTAAATTTACGGGCAAAGGTAGTAAAAATATGTCGAATTGCCTTAAAAAACACAAATTATTTTGCAGGATGAATAAACTTTCTTCTTGTTGCTGCGTCAAAAGGGTGTAAATGGCAAGCGTGCCTGTCCTTTCAATTGGTTAGTAATAAACGTTTAGGTATTAAGATTTAGGTTTCAGATAACAAAATGAGAAAGTCTGCTTGTGAAAAGCAGGCTTTTTTTGTGTCTGATGCTGTTTTTTTCTCATTTAATTATTCTTTTATTAGTTTTTTTCGTACCTTTGTCCTCGAAACCATTATGAAACGATTATGAAAAGAATTCAGATACTGTGGCTGGCGGTTGCTGCCATGTTGGTGATAGGTTGTGGTGAGAAGAAAAAGAGTGACGACATCATCGCTCCTAAGGCCGAGCAGCCCAAATTGCAGGCTCCTATCAAGATGCAGGTGTATTCACAGACAACAGATGTCAAGTGGCTTGATAAGAACTATCAGGTGGAGATCCGCCGTGTGCCGGACGATAGTCTTAAAATGGTAAAGGATGAGACAGGGCAGAAGTTTGTCGACAACCGTATCTATCTCATTATCATGCGTGCCGACGGGTCAGTCTTCTTCAAACGTGTCTTTACGAAGGCTGCCATTGATGCCTATCTTGACAACGACTATCGCCAGACAGGTATTCTGGAAGGACTGGTGTTCGACAAGGTGGAAGGGGCTAACCTCTTTTTTGCCGCCAGTGTTTGTCATCCGCAGACCGACGAGTATATTCCGATGGTGGTGTCGGTCAGCAGTCAGGGAGAGGTGGGCATCCGTCGTGATACCGATCTGGATACCTATGGCGACGGGAGTGCCCCTAGTGATAATACCAACGACGAAGACGAGATATGATAGAGGGACGTACGAAATTTACATTTGACAATGTCGTCAGGGGCATTCTTTGGGCGATAGTGATAACGGGTATTGTCATGCTACTCAACCGTCTGAGTGCTGTGCTGGTGCCGTTTTTCCTGGCGTGGTTGATAGCCTACCTGCTGTTCCCGTTGGTAAAGTTTTTCCAGTACCGTTGTCACTTGAAGTACCGTTTCGTTGGTATCCTATGTTCCTTCCTTGTGGTGGGACTTGTGCTTACAGGTATCATTATGCTGATGGTTCCCCCGGTAGTGGATGAGACGATGCGGGTGAAGGAGTTGCTGGTGGCCTATCTGTCGCAGTCGCAACTTCTGAATAATGTCCCTGACACCATCGAGGACTTTATCCGCGGTCACCTCACTGTCGAGGATATCAAGACCATCGTCACCCATGATGGATTCCTCGATGGCGTAAAGGCCACCGTCCCGAAACTCTGGGATGTCATCACCCAGTCTATTAGTGTCGTTTCCAGTCTTTTCACGTTGACGATGGTTGTCCTTTATACCTTATTAATATTATTAGACTACGAACGCCTCACCACTGGATGGCCCCGTCTGTTGCCGGAGCGTTATCGTCCCTTCGCCACCCAGTTGGTTCGTGATGTGGAGGAAAGTATGAACAAGTATTTCCGTGGTCAAGCCATGGTGGCATTTTGTGTAGGTGTCCTTTTCAGTATCGGTTTCCTCATCATCGATTTCCCCATGGCCGTGGGCTTGGGCTTGTTTATTGGCCTGCTCAACATGGTGCCTTATCTCCAACTCATAGGCTTCGTGCCCACCATCTTGTTGGCCATTGTCAAGGCAGCCGAAACCGGTCAGAATTTTTGGATGATCATGTTGATGGCGGTGGTTGTGTTTGCAGTGGTACAGGCCATTCAGGATGCTATCCTGACCCCGAAGATCATGGGTCATGTGACAGGTCTTAACTCGGCCATTATCCTGTTGTCACTTTCCATCTGGGGCTCGTTGATGGGTATTCTCGGTATGATCATCGCCTTGCCGATGACCACGCTCCTTATTTCCTATTATCAGAAATATATCGTCAAGAATAAATAGGCTTACAACAGGGAAAGGTTGTGCCAGTTGTCGCTGAATTCCTTCATAGTGGGGAATAGCAGGTCTGCATTCGCGTCTAAGAGTATCTGTGCGGGTAGTGGACCTGTATTCACGGCAATAGTAAAAATCTTTGCAGCCACACCGGCACGCACTCCTAATGGCGCATTCTCCACGACGATGGCTTCGTAGGGCATTAGGTTTCCTGCTTTTTTCAGACCTACGAGATAAGGATCGGGGTTGGGCTTCCCATGCTTGACATCGTAGGCTGTGGTGATGTGTTTCTCATCGACATAGTTTTCGAAATCGCTGAGGATCCGTTGGATCAGTGGGCGTTGTCCGCTACCGGTCACCACACCAATCTGGATGCCGTCGGCCTGTATCTGCTGCATCAGGTCGAGAACACCGGGCATAATGGGTGCTTCTGGCAAGGAATGGAAGATATGGCTCTTGACATCATACATCCGCTGGGCTTCGGCCTCGTCAATATCGCGTCTCTGCTGGCGCTTCACCATCTTTCGGATGGTATCTACACCTCGAGCGCCTTCCGTGGCATAGGCATCATCAGCCGTCATCTGGATGCCGAACTGTGCCATTGACTGTTGCCAGGCAATGGCGTGATTGGGCATCGAGTCGTAGAGCACGCCGTCCATATCAAAGAGCACGGCTTTGGGGCGTAGTGCCTCAAAGCCGTGTCTTTCCAAGTATTTCTTTACCGCCAGATGAAACATATTCTTCTAGGTTTTCCTAGGTCTTCCTAGGATTGCCTAGGATAGCCTAGAACTTCCCGGGAATTTCCTAAGATTCTTTTGCGAGGCGCTCTTTGATGGCCTTGCTTTCAGCCTCGTAGCCGGGCTTATCGAGCAGGGCGAACATATTCTTCTTGTAGGCCTCCACGCCAGGCTGGTTGAAGGGATTCACACCAAGCACATTACCGCTGATGCCACAACCGATCTCAAAGAAATAAATCAGTTGTCCGAGGTAATGCTCGTTGAGGCGAGGCATCGTGATGCGGATGTTAGGCACACCGCCGTCGACATGGGCCAGTTTGGTACCGAGTTCAGCCATCTTGTTCACCTCATCCACACGTTTGCCAGCGAGGAAGTTCAGTCCGTCGAGATTCTCCTCATCGCTGGGGAAAAGCAGTTTCTTCTCAGGTTCCTCAACGCTGATCACCGTCTCGAAGATAGTGCGCTCGCCGTCCTGGATCCACTGTCCCATCGAGTGCAGGTCGGTGGTGAAATCGACGCTTGCTGGGAAGATACCCTTCTTGTCTTTACCCTCACTCTCACCGTAGAGTTGCTTCCACCACTCACTCATAAAGTGCAGTTTGGGCTGGAAGTTCACCATAATCTCAATCTTCTTGCCACTCTGGTAAAGGCCATTACGTACGGCAGCATACTGGGCAGCGGGGTTCTCAGCAAAAGGCACATCCTTGCCACAAGCCTTCTCCATATCCTGAGCGCCACCAACCAGTTCCTTGATGTCAAAACCGGCGCAAGCGATAGGCAGCAGACCTACCGGGGTCAGCACTGAGAAACGGCCACCCACATTGTCGGGGATGATAAAACTCTTGTAACCTTCCTTGTCGGCGCAGGTGCGGGCAGCACCTCTTTTGGCATCGGTAATGGCCACAATCACCTTCTTAGCCTCTTCCTTGCCGCGCTGAGCCTCGCACTGCTTCTTCAAAAGACGGAAGGTGAGGGCGGTCTCGGTGGTCGTTCCACTCTTGGAGATGTTGATCACACCGAACTTTTTGTCTTTCAGGTACTCAGTGAGTTCGAAGAGATAGTCCTCGCCGATGTTGTTACCAGCGAAAAGAATTGTGGGGTTCTTTTTGTCGTTAACCAGCCAGGCAAATGAATTGCTCAAGGCTTCGATGACGGCACGGGCTCCTAAGTAAGAACCACCGATACCGGCCACGACGATGGCCTCGCAATTATCGCGGAGCACCTTGGCACAAGCCTGCAATTCATCGATAAATGCAGGTGTGATGCTTGATGGCAGATGGAGCCATCCTAAGAAGTCGTTACCTGGGCAAGTACCCTCTTCCAGAGCCTTCTGAGCGGCCTTTACTTTCGGCTCGAAAGCCTCTACTGCGCCAGCCTCTAAGAAACAGGCGGCTTTTGTGATGTCTAATTTGATGTTGCTCATAGATGTTATCTAAATGAATCTGTTAATAATTTAATCTCAATTTGTGGGGCGATGCGTTCGTATAGGATATTGTAGACGGCATCGAGGATGGGCATGTTGACGTGCCAGTGACGATTAATCTCTTTCATACACTTCGTGCCGAAGTAGCCCTCGGCAATCATCTCCATCTCAATCTGGGCGGATTTGACAGAATAGCCTTTTCCAATCATCGTACCAAAGGTGCGATTGCGGGAGAAGTTACTGTAACCTGTCACGAGCAGATCGCCGAGATAAACGGAGTCGTAGGCATTGCGCTCAATGGGATGGACGGCTTTCAGGAACCGGTTCATCTCCTGTACCGCATTTGCCATTAGCACTGCTTGGAAATTGTCGCCGTATTTCAGACCGTTACAGATACCTGCTGCAATGGCGTAGACATTTTTCAGCACAGAGGAGTACTCAATTCCAATCACATCTGTGGAAGTCTTGGTCTTGATAAAGTCGCTGGCAAGCACATTGGCGAATGCCTGGGCTTTCTCACGATCGGCACAACCTACGGTGAGGTAGGAGAGACGTTCCAATGCCACTTCCTCAGCGTGTGATGGGCCACCGATACAGGCCAGGTTGTTGTAGGGGACATCGAACACCTGATGGAAGAATTCTGAGCAGACCAGATTCTCGTCTGGTACAATACCCTTGATGGCGGTGATGACATATTTGTCGCGGAGCCGTGTCTTCAATTTCTTCAAGTGACCCTTCAAGTATGGCGAAGGTGTGACGAACACAAGGGTGTCATACTGTTGTACGATGCGGTTGATGTCACTTTCAAACTGGATTTCATTGATGTCAAAGTGAACGCTGGTCAGATAGGCAGGATTATGGCCGAGTCGACGGAAATCGTCAATCCGGTCTTCGCGGCGCATATACCAACCAATGTGGTGGGTGTGAGTCACCACGATCTTGGCAATTGCTGTTGCCCAACTGCCGCCGCCGATAATCGCTATCTTACCACAGGAGTACATATTTTGTCATTATAACTAGGCATTCCTAAGTTTTCCTAGGTGATCCTAGGGTGTCCTAGGCTTGCGCCTTCTCAATCCAGCCAGCGACATCGTCGACGCTTGGCTTGGTGATTTCCAGTTTGTATTTCTTGAAAATTTCGCCTATCTTCTGTTGGAGGGCTTGGGGCTTCTCGTCCTTGATATTCTGAACGAGGTTAAAACCAGCCTTACGCAAAACAGGTACTAACTCTTCTACGACACCAATCTCTGCCCATTCGGCGGGTGTGCTCTGAGGAATCTTCTTTTCGGGCTTCATCTGAGGGAAGAATAGTACTTCCTGGATAAATGTCTTACCTGTCATCAGCATCACCAGACGGTCGATGCCGATACCGATACCACTGGTAGGAGGCATGCCATACTGCAATGCGCGAAGGAAGTCCTGATCGATGATCATAGCCTCGTCATCTCCCTTGTCAGCGAGTTTCATCTGCTCCACAAAGCGCTCCTCCTGATCAATCGGGTCGTTAAGTTCAGAGTAGGCGTTAGCCAATTCCTTCCCATTCACCATCAGTTCAAAACGCTCGGTGAGTCCGGGCTTAGAACGGTGCATCTTGGTGAGGGGGCTCATCTCTACGGGATAGTCCGTAATGAAGGTTGGCTGGATGAAGGTACCCTCACAGAACTCACCGAAGAGTTCGTCGATAAGTTTTCCTTTTCCCATCGTCTCGTCGACATCCATACCCTTTGACAGACAGAAGACACGAATCTCTTCCTCGGTCTTGCCATTGCAGTCGAAGCCCGTCTTTTCCTGAATCGCTTCAAGAATCGGCAGACGACGATAAGGCGCCTTGAAGGATACGATGTTACCATCGATCTCGCGTTCGGGTTTCCCGTTGACAGCAATACAGATGGTCTCAAGCAACTTCTCTGTGAAAGACATCATCCAGTTGTAGTCCTTATACTGCACATAGAGTTCCATACAGGTAAACTCCGGGTTGTGGTTGCGGTCCATACCCTCGTTGCGGAAATTCTTGCCAATCTCGTAGACACCCTCGAAACCGCCTACGATGAGGCGCTTTAAGTAGAGTTCGGTGGCAATGCGCATGTACATATCCTGATCGAGTGCATTGAAATGGGTGATAAACGGACGGGCCGAAGTACCACCGGCAATCATCTGCAAGGTCGGTGTCTCAACTTCCGTATAGCCGGCATCATCCAGAACCTTCCGGAGTGTCCGGATGACCGTAGCACGCTGCAAGAAGGTATCCTTGACACCCTCGTTCACCACCAGGTCGACATAGCGCTGGCGGTAGCGCAACTCAGGATCATCAAACTTATCGTAGGCCACGCCATCCTTATATTTCACGATAGGCAGGGGCTTGAGGCTCTTAGAGAGCAGTGTCAACTCCGAAGCATGTACAGAGATCTCACCTGTCTGGGTACGGAACACCTTACCCTTCACCCCGATGAAATCGCCAATATCGAGCAAACGCTTGAACACATTATTATATAGGTCCTTGTTCTCGCCCGGACAGATATCGTCGCGGGTGATGTACACCTGAATACGCCCCTTGGAGTCTTGCAGTTCGGCAAATGAGGCCTTACCCATCACACGCCGACTCATCATACGACCTGCAATGACGACCTCTCTCTCCTCGTCGTCCTTGAAATTCTCCTTGATATCTGTGCTGAATGCATTGGTAGGGAACTCAGCGGCAGGATAGGGGTCGATACCCATCGCGCGCAGTTCCTGCAGACTCTGTCGTCTGCCGATTTCTTGTTCGCTTAATTCTAAAACGTTCATCTTTTTCAAAACAATAATTGCAATTATGGGTGCAAAGTTACTAAAATATCTCGGAAAATGCAAGATTAGGGTAAATATTTGCAAAAAAGTTGGTAAAGATTTGGTCGTTTATCAATTTATTTCTATTTTTGTGGCAGAATAACTAAAGAAGTAGCTATGGATCAAAAAACGGTTAAGAGAAGAGTTATAGGTGTTGACATCAGTCTTGACACTACTTCGTATGCTATCGTAGATGTCAGGGGAAACATCTTGGTCAAGGAATCGTTTCCGACAGAAGATTACTCGGAGATAGGCGCTTTTGTATCGAAGTTGAGCGATGGTATCATCCAGATGATTGAAGCCAATGGCGGTCTGGAGTCCATCCGTTCGGTGGGTATCAGCGTACCGAGTGCAAACTATAAGTTAGGTAGTATCGTAAACTCCCCCAATTTCCCGTGGAGGGGTGTTATTCCATTGGCTGCATTGTTGCGTGACAGATTGGGTCTGGCTGTAGCTGTTGCTAACAACTCCCATGTGGTGGCGCTCGGTGAGCATGCCTTCGGATGTGCTCGTGGTATGCATGACTTTATTGTGCTTACTATTGGATCGGGATTGGGCAGTTGTGTCTTTACCGATGGCAGTGTGAAACTGGGCTCTGACGGTTATGCCGGGGAGATCGGACATACCTGCATCCGTCACGAAGGTCGCCTTTGTGGCTGTGGTAATAAGGGTTGTCTGGAGGCTTATACCGCCTCGAAAGGTATCGTCCGTACAGCCCGTGAGATTATGACGGAGTCGGCAGAACCCTCAGAAATGCGCCGTGTACAGAAACTCTCGCCAAGAGTGATTGCAGAATTGTGCGATAAGGGTGATGCGATGGCCATTGAGACTTTCCGTCGTACAGGTGAGGCTTTGGGTCTCGGACTTGCCAACTATGCCTCTGTCATGGATCCTGAGGCCTTTATCTTCACAGGCGGTATTGCCAGAGCTGGCAAATGGTTGATGGAACCTGCCCAGAAAGCCTTTGAGGAACACGTTTTCCATAATATCAAGGGTAAGGTGAAGTTCCTGAGTTCTGAGTTGGAAGAAGGCGAGCGCAACATTCTTGGTGCGAGCGTACTGGCTTGGGAGGTGAAAGAGTATTCTCTGTTTGTTGAATCCTAATGAAAATCAATATGGAAGCAGTTGATAAAATCAAAACCCGAGTCGTTGGTGTTGACATCCGAGAGGTGAAAACCACTTATGCTGTGGTGGATATCCGTGGCGAGATTATCGCGATGGACTATTTTATGACGATGGACTATCCTGATATATCGGATTATGTCAGTGCCCTGAGTGAGAAAATCATTATGCTTGTCGAAGAGAACGGTGGTTATGAGATGATACGGTCTGTGGGTATGAGTGCGCCTAGTGCCAACTTTATAACTGGATGTATTGAAAATGCTGCCAATATGCCTTGGAAAGGTGTTGTACCTCTGGCAGCAATGCTTCGCGACCGTCTCGGACTGGCTGTGGCATTGGCTAACGACGCACATGTCACAGCATTGGGCGAGAAAGCCTTCGGTAGTGCACACGGTCTGAAGGACTTTGTGGTGGTGTCTATCAGTCACGGTGGTCTTGGCAGTTGTATTTTCATGGATGGAAAGCCCCACCTGGGCGTGAATGGATTTGCTGGAGAGGTGGGACACTCCTGTGTGGAAGTCGGTGGTCGTGAATGCGGCTGTGGACGTAGGGGTTGCCTGGAGACCTACTGTGCTGACAAGGGTCTTGTAAGGACCGTAGAAGAACTGTTGCAGGCTGAGGAACTGCCGTCGGCATTGAAGGGACTGAAGAATATCAGTGTTCAGTCGGTCACTTATTATTGTGATCAGGGAGATCAGGTGGCTATCGAGGCCATGCGCCGTCTGGGATTCATGCTCGGACTAGGCTTGGCCAACTATGCCTCGATTCTGAATCCTGAAGCGATTATCCTGACAGGTGATATGATGCAGGCTGGCAAATGGTTGTTGAAACCCATGCGTAAGTCGTTTGATGAACATGTGTTCCATAATATCCAGGGTGAGACTCGTCTGTTGGTTTCCATCCTGAAAGAAGGTGAGCGCGATGTGCTTGGTGCCAGCGCCCTCGCTTGGGATGTCAAGGAGTATTCATTATTCAAATAACATAATCTACATTACAGTGGAAGAGTATAATATCAAAACAAGAGTTGTCGGTGTCGACATCAGCATGGAGCGTACCACATACGCCATCGTTGATGTGCGTGGAAACATCATCGCCGAGGGGCATTTCGCCACGCTCGACTATCCTGATGTAAACAATTACGTGACGGCACTGAGTGAGAAGATTGTGATGCTGGTAGAGGAGAATGGAGGCTATGAGACCATCCGTTCCATCGGTATCAGTGCACCGAGTGCCAGTAACATTTCCGGCTGTATCGAGAATGCCGCCAACCTGCCTTGGAAGGGTGTTATCCCTCTCGCAGCCATGATGCGTGACCGAATCGGACTGGCAGTAGGCCTGGCTAATGATGCTCATATCGCTGCTTTGGGTGAATATGTGTTCGGTAGTGCGCATGGCATGTCGAACTTCATCGTTATACATATCGGATCGGGATTAGGCAGTTGTTTTTTCAGCAACGGAAGCGATCATAAAGGTGTCCAAGGTTTCGCTGGAGAATTGGGACATACCTGTGTCGTAGACGGAGGCCGCGATTGTGGCTGTGGTCATAAGGGTTGTTTGGAAACCTATACTGCCGCTAAGGGTATTGTGCAGACGGCTCGTGAAATGATGGCCGAGAGCGACAAGCCTTCATTGATGCGTGAGATTGATCATCTGTCTCCAAGGACCATTTCCGAGTGCTGTGACAAAGGCGACGAGATGGCTATTGAAGTCTATCGTAAGACGGGCTATATGTTAGGCATTGGACTGGCCAATTATGCCTCGATCATCAATCCTGAGGCAATTATCCTGACGGGCGGTATCTCCCATGCAGGTCACTGGCTGCTCGATCCCACCTATGATTCATTCGAAGCCCATGTGTTCCCCAATATGCGAGGCCATGTGAAACTGTTATTGTCGAAACTCGACGACCGTGAGCGCGATGCACTGGGTGCCAGTGCCTTGGCTTGGGAGGTTCCTGAATATTCATTGTTTAAATAGAATGAATGTAGAGAGAATCAACGAGATTATCAACGCGAAACCGAATCTGAGTACCGCTCTCGGCATGGAGTTTATCTCCACACCCGAGGGCGATACATGTATGGCCCGTATGAAGGTCGACGAACGTAATCGCCAGCCCTTTGGCTTTCTCAGTGGCGGTGCTTCGTTGGCACTGGCAGAGAATGTGGCAGGTGTCGGTTCCTCCGCCCTCTGTCCTGGATGTGCCTGTGTGGGTATCGAGGTCAGCGGCTCACATGTGAAGGCGGTGGGTGAGGGTGATACTGTGACGGCTTTTGCCCGTCTGTTGCATGAGGGCACCACGCTTCATGTCTGGAATGTGGATATTAAGGACTCGTCGGGCGATCTGATCTCGAATGTCCGTGTCACCAATTATATCATCAAGCAGAAGAAATAATGTCCGCTTATGCCATCTATCGTTTACCGCATGCTGATCGTGCGACGCTGATTCAGCAGACGGAAGGGGAGCCTTCGGAATACCAATTGTGTTCAGAACTTAATGGCAAGCGGGGCTTTGTCGTTGCGCCTTTCCAAGTGACTGTCCAGCAGCCCATCCTGCTCATCCGTCCTGATGTCGTGAACTTTTTAGAGGTAAGAGGTGAGGGGCAAGAGGTAAGAGATATGTCTACGGCAGAGTATTCTCTCACCTCTCACCTCTCACCACTCACTTCTTCTTACGCCATCGACTTTGCCAACTACCACGCCCAATTAGAGACGGGTCTTTTCCGGAAGATCGTGCTGGCCCGTTGTGTCGATGAGGCGTCGGAAGAACCGATAGACCCCATGGAACTCTTTCGTCGGGCCTGTATGCTCTATCCCCGTATGTTCATTTCATTGGTGTCAACACCTAAGAGTGGCGTATGGCTCACTGCCACGCCAGAGATACTTCTTGAAGGAAAGGGTTCGAATTGGCGCACCATCGCCCTGGCGGGTACGATGAAGTTGGCTGGCGACCAGTTGATAGGCGAGGGCGAGACGGTCTGCTGGCCGACGAAGGACATTCAGGAGCAGCGTATCGTCACCACCTATATTGCAGAGTGTCTGGAACAGTTTACGGGCGATTTCCACGAGGAAGGACCTCGTACTGTCCGTGCCGCCAATCTCGTTCATCTACGGAGTGATTTCACCTTCTCGCTACAGGATTGTCAGCATCTCGGCGATCTGCTCCATGTACTTCATCCTACCCCTGCTGTCTGTGGTCTGCCAAAGCGGGAGACCTTCAACTTCATCATTCAGAATGAGCATTCGCCTCGCCGTTATTATAGTGGATTCATGGGTATGCTCGACCCTGTCGGCGACACCCATCTCTACGTGTCGCTCCGTTGCATGAATATCGAGGGGAATCATTATCACCTCTATGCCGGAGGTGGTCTGTTGAAGGACAGTATACTGGAGCAGGAATGGCAAGAGACGGAGGCGAAACTTGAAACCATGCGAAGATGTATAGCAATAAAGAAAATGTAAATGTCCTGACTGCGCTGTTGGTGGCGCATGGTGTGCGTTATGCTGTCTGTTGTCCGGGGAGCAGGAATTCACCCATCGTGCATAACCTCCATGCGTGTCCGGATATTGAATGCTATCCTGTGACTGATGAGCGCAGCGCAGGCTTCTATGCCTTGGGCATGAGTCAGGCGCTAAAAGAGCCAGTAGTGGTCTGTGTCACTTCTGGTACAGCATTATTGAATCTTGCTCCTGCTGTGGCTGAGGCTTATTACCAGCATATCCCTCTGGTGGTGGTCTCTGCCGATCACCCTCAGGCATGGATTGACCAACTCGACGGTCAGACGCTTCCTCAGACTGATGCCTTAGGACGGTTTGTGAAGAAAGCGGTATCTTTGCCAGAACCTCACGACGATGAAAGCCGCTGGTACTGCAATCGCCTTGTCAATGAGGCTTTGCTTGAGACGCACCATCATGGCTATGGACCAGTCCATATCAACGTTCCCATTTCGGAGCCATTGTTCGATTATACCGTCTTAGAACTGCCTAAAGAACGGAGTATTTGTTTGTTGAATCCTCGTTGCAATAAATCCTTACTATTGGAGTGTGTAGGTCAATTATATACTTCACGAAAACCGATGGTCATTATTGGCCAAATGTCAACAGAAGGATTGATTCCACAAGATTTATATGCGATATCCCTCTTTGCTGTGGTACTTAACGAGTCTTTGAGTGTGGGTGAAGGAGGGGCTCATTTTGACGAAGTGCTCTATGCTGTGGGTGACAATCCTGACTATCAGCCGGATTTTGTGCTCTACTTAGGTGACACATTAGTCAGTAAACGCTTGAAGCAGTGGCTGCGGAACTTGAAGGATACGCACATCTGGGCAGTGACAGAGGACGGTAGCATACACGATACCTCGATGCAGTTATATGGTGTCATAGAGGGTCATCCCGCTGATGTGATAGATGATTTGGTGGATTCTGCTGGCATAAAGGCTGTTCAATCTACGGAAGAGTTCAAGAAGCGATGGGACAAGGTTCTTGCCAAAGTTAATAAGCGTGTAGATAATTACCAGCCAGCCTATTCCCAGATGGCTGCTGTGAAATGCTTTGAAGAGTCGTTGGGTACGGCTGAGGACGAGCATGTCCACTATGCCAATAGCACTGCTATTCGTTTGGCGAATATCTATGCCCGCCACTTTGTCTATTGTAATCGGGGCGTGAATGGCATTGAGGGGTCTCTCTCCACCGCCGCCGGCTTTTCTGTTGTGACAGATGAGCATGTTTATTGTGTCATTGGCGACCTGAGTTTCTTCTACGACCAGAACGCCCTGTGGAACCAGAGCCTGCGCGGCAACCTACGCATCCTCCTGCTCAACAATGGGCGTGGCGGTATCTTCAATCTGCTGAAAGGCCTGGAAGAGAGTCCTGCCCGTGACCAGTTCGTGGCAGCCGAGCACCACACCTCTGCCGAGGGTATCTGCCAGCAGAACCACATCACCTATCTCAAAGCAGAAAACATGGACGAGATGCAGCAGGGCGTCGACACCTTATTATATATAGAGAGTGACCGTCCTGTGTTGTTGGAGGTATTCACCGATCCCACCGAGGATGAACGGGCTTTCCGCGATTATTACGGCAAATTACGCTCTATCTAGGATACTTGAAACTCGATCCTCCCACGAACTCACGCATGATTGACGTGGGTGGAATCTCTGTGTCACTGATGGGAATAAAATACCGGATAAACTTCAACAACCGGTGGGCATCGGAGTATTCCGGACAGTTCTTCGGTACTGAGGCAAGGATGATCTCGGCATGCGTCCTCAGCACGGCAAACTCAATGTTGAGTGCCGAGTTGAACATCACGTCGGCACTTTCCTGGAAGGGCGATATCCAATGATCCTCAGCAGCCAGCACGTTCTTCCACTGGGCGATGGTCTGTTGGGCGGTAAAGGCTCCCTTATTGTAGTCGCGGATGATACGGCGCAGCAGACGGTTGTCGCGGGTGGGGATCCAGTTGTGGTCATCGAGTGAGACACTGGTCAGGGCAGAGATGAATACCTTGTACTTCAGGGTGTCAGGAATCTTCTTCGTCAGCAGCGGGTTCAAGGCGTGGATACCTTCTATGATCAGCACCGTGTCGCTGCCCAGTTTCAGTTTCTTGCCATTATACTCACGCTTACCTGTCACGAAGTTGTATTCGGGTATCTCCACACGTTCGCCCTGCATCAGTCTTAGCAGATGGTCTTCGAGCAATGAATATTCCACCGTCTCGATATTGTCAAAGTCATAGTCGCCGTTGGGTAATTTTGGCGTGTCCACGCGATTTACGAAGTAGTCGTCTGTCGAGAATGATACAGGCCTCAGTCCGCAGGCCAGCAATTGGATCGAGAGTCGTTTACAGAAGGTTGTCTTACCCGAACTCGACGGGCCTGTGATGAGCACCAGTCTGACGGGATCTTTCTCCCGATGGAACCGCTGGTCTATCTCTTCGGCTATCTGCACGATCTTCTTTTCCTGCAGGGCTTCCGACACCTGAATCAGTTCCGAGGCATGTCCTCGCATGACGGCCTTGTTCACGTCACCGGCATTCGAGAGGCGCATGATGATGTCCCAGCGTGTCTTCTCGGCAAACATCTCGAAGGTTTTGGGTTGTTGTATCTTCTCTGCCACCTTTAGGGGATTGTGCCAGTCGGGTACTCGCAGCAGCAATCCGTCCTCATAGCGTTCCAGATCCCATACCTGCAGGTAGCCGGCACTCGGCACCAGCGGCCCGTAGTAATAGTCCACGGTGTCGCCCAGTGTATAGTAGTCGCTGTAGATTTGTCCACTGGTCTCCAAGAGTTTCACCTTGTCTGCGAATCCTCGTTCCGAGAACACGCGGACGGCTTCCTCGTTGGTGGCTTCTGTACGACGGAAGGGCATGTCGAGGTCTACAATCTCCTGCATCCTCGCCTTTATCTTTGCCACATCGTCGTCTGTCACTTTGTCTTCTGATTCCAGTCTTCTGACTCCTGACTCCTGTCTCCTGACTCCTTTTAAATTACAATAGTACCCTCGACTCAGTGAGTGTTCGATAAACAATTTCGACCCTGGAAATACGTCTTGCGTAGCCTTGTAGAGCAGAAAACTCAGTGAGCGTACATAGACACGATGCCCGGAACCCTCGCGGGCATCCAGGAACTCCACATCGCGATTTTGGAATAGCCTGAATTTCAGCCCCTGCGAGGTATTGTTCACCCTTGCCGACACCACGGGGAAGGGCAGTTTGATGTCGTTGGCAAACTCCTGATACACGTCAAGCAGCGAGGATCCTTCCGGGAAACTCTTGGTCACATTATTGTTCTTACAGCGGATTTGTAGCATATTTGTAGAATTTTGCCGCAAAGTTACGAAAAAATGGTGAAAGATTTGCACTTTTACCTTTTTTTGTCTATATTTGCAGGCGAAACAACAAATAAAGGAAGAATTATCCCATTAACACTTTGGACTTGATTTTTCTTGCTAATCAGCGATTTGCGCATTCTCTGGCTGTTTCGAATTGTTGTCTGTTGAATCTTACATAACTGAACCATATGCTCTTAACAATGCCGTCTTTTCAAAAGACACATACGCTAAAGGAACACTTTCTGTTCCAGAAGACACTAAAGATCTCTATGCTCAGCAACTGGACCCGATCTGAATGGCGACGGCGTAGTGAATGCAGCCATACGTTCTTGGGATAACGTGGAAGTTGGGGGAAAGAGCCGTGCTAACAGGGGAAAAGATACGTGGTAGCAGGGAATGAGAGCAGGGTTAACTGAACTCGGGCGGTCGTCCTTATGAATTGGGGCGGCCGCCCTTACATCTGCGAGCGGGTGCCCAGATATATTCGAGCGCTCGGTCGAATCCGTTTTTTACTCTCTTCGAACTCACTACTCTCCACTTCTCGTGTGTTGGTTGAGACTTTTCCCGGGTGGGGGACGGTGAGAAAGAGAAATCGGGAGTCTTTTTCCCTTCAAATATTTGTTTATTCATTATTTATTTGTACCTTTGCAGCATAGAAATAATAGAGGTAAGATTATGGAGAAAAGACAATGGAAGACTATCCGTGAGTTCGAGGAGATTCTCTTCGAGGCATATAATGGTATAGCAAAGATTACGATTAACCGTCCCCACTACCGCAATGCCTTTACGCCAAAGACTACCTATGAGTTGAGTCAGGCCTTTGCGCTTTGCCGAGAGATGCAGGATATCAGTGTGGTGCTGTTGACGGGTGCCATGAGTGATGTGCCTGAGGGAAAGACACTCGCCGACGTGAAGCATGCGTTCTGCTCTGGAGGCGACATGCATGTGAAGGGGCGTGGCGGTTATGTGGATGACGAGGGTGTGCCCCGTCTGAGTGTGCTCGACGTGCAGATGCAGATCCGTCGTCTGCCCAAACCCGTCATTGCGATGGTGAACGGTTATGCCATCGGAGGAGGACATGTACTCCATCTGGTGTGCGATCTGACGATTGCCTCTGAGAATGCAATCTTCGGACAGACGGGGCCGAAGGTCGGCTCTTTTGACGCAGGTTTCGGAAGCAGTTACTTGGCTCGCATCGTCGGACAGAAGAAGGCTCGCGAGATATGGTTCCTCTGTCGCCAATATACCGCCAAAGAAGCCGAGGAGATGGGCATGGTGAACAAAGTAGTGCCTATTGAACGCCTCGAGGACGAGTGCATAGAGTGGGCGGAAATCATGATGGAGCGTTCGCCATTGGCTCTGAGGATGATCAAGGCGGGACTCAATGCCGAACTCGACGGACAGGCAGGTATTCAGGAACTGGCAGGCGACTGCACGATGCTCTACTATTTCCTCGACGAGGCGCAGGAGGGTGGCAAGGCTTTCCTTGAGAAGCGCAAACCTGACTTTAAGAAATATCCTAAACTGCCGTAGGAAGGTAAAAAATACGGTATGTAAATTGATAAGGTATGGAGTCATTTATATTTTTAGGTTTTGGCCTTGATGCATGGATTACTATTGTGACGGTGCTGGGTATGTTCAGCATCCTGCTGTTCACCAAGTGGCGCTCCGACACCGTGTTTCTCGGCGCCATCGGCGTGCTTTATGTCACGGGTGTGCTTGACGCCAAGGAAGCCTTCTCGGGTTTTAGCGGTACATCTGTTATTACCGTAGGTGTCTTGTTTGTGGTCGTCGCAGGTCTGATGCATACTGGCGTGCTGCAATGTATTGTGAGATATCTGCTCGGCACGCCCAACAGTTATTCGAAGGCTGTGACACGACTGATGCTGCCTGTGGCTGTGCTCAGTTCGTTTTTGAGCAACACGACAGTCGTGTCGCTCTTCGTCAATATCGTCAAGATGTGGTCCAAGAAACTGAATGTATCGCCCTCGAAACTGCTCATCCCCTTGAGTTATGCTTCAGGCATGGGTGGCGTATGTACCCTTATCGGCACCCCGCCAAACCTCATCATCAGCGGACTCTACGAGGAGAATACAGGGGTGGCTATGAACATTCTGACTACGACCATTCCAGGACTGTTCTGTCTGGTAATCGGCGTGTTGTCGGTCATTGCCATGCGCAGGTTGCTGCCTGACCGTAAGGCACCTGAGAGTGCCTTCGAATCGACAGGCGACTACACGGTGGAACTGCAGGTCCCGTCTGATAATCCTTATATTGGCCAGACACTGGGCGACGCTGGTCTCTACCACGTCAAAGGTGGTAGCCTGATAGGGATGTATCACTTCGACAATATTCCATTACCCGTCACGGAGAATGAACCCATCATGGGTGGCGACCATCTGGTCTATGCCGGACAGATAGACGATTTGATTGAGATGGCGTATAACCACAAGTTGGTGAGTTCCGACCATCATGTCTTTTCCATGAGCGAGTTAGACAATAGTAGCCAATTACGCACGGCATACGTCGACTTCGGCAGTCGGCTGATAGGAACGACCATCGGTGGCAGTTCGTTTGAGAAGGATAATAATCTGGTGCTGGCGGCTGTCTCCCGACGAGGCGAACGCATCAACGAGGCCCCTCGAAACGTGGTGCTGCAGGCAGGCGACACGCTGCTGTTTGTATGTCCGAAGCACATCAATGTTGACACCTCTTCATTGAAGAGCGCCCTCCATTTCTTCGACTCCGACGAGGTGCCCAATATCGGCTACGGCACAATTATCTCCACTGTCATTATGATTACTATGGTGGCACTCTCGGCTCTTGGTGTCCTGCCGTTGTTGCAATGTGCCTTCCTCGCTGCTGCCGCCATGCTCATCTTCCGTTGCTGCAATATGGAGCAGGCCATGCGTGCCATCAACTGGGAGATTCTGATGGTCTTTGCCGGTAGTGCCGTACTCGGTGTAGCCATCCAGAAGACGGGTATTGCCGAGTGGTTGGCCAACGGCATTCTCGATGTCTGTGGTACCAACCCGTTGGTGGTGATGACTGCCGTCTGCTTCGTGGGTACTTTTATTACGGAGTTTATCTCGAACACAGCAGCAGGTGCCATGTTCTTCCCCATCATGTACAATGCCGCTGAGAAGTTGGGTTACGAACCCTTCCCCTTCCTCGTTGCCTTGATGATAAGCGTCAGCAGCAGTTTTGCCACACCCATCGGCTCGCCTACCCACATGTTGGTATATGGCCCTGGTGGCTACCGTTTCAGCGACTTTATGCGCATCGGCCTGCTGATGAACCTCATTATCCTGGCCGCCAACATCTTCATTGTCAATATCGTCTATCCCCTTACACCGCTGCAATAATGATGACCTATCGGATTGAGGAACGTGTGCTCCATTTCAAACAGCCTGCAGGGACATCGCGAGGGGTGTATACCATCAGGAAAATATGGCTGATTCATCTGTCGGATGGTCAGCGAGAGGGCGTGGGGGAGTGTGCACCCCTGCCGGATTTGAGTTGTGATGCTGGACCAGACTATCGTGAGGCTTTAGAGAAAGTCTGCGCGGAATTCTGCCGTCAAGGACACAATGGGGACAGTCCCCAGTGTGTCCTGTCGATGATTCCCGAACTCCGCGACTATCCCTCGATGCTCTTCGGACTCGAAACGGCACTGCTGAATTTAGAGCGCGGTGACAGGCTGTTTGATACCGCTTTCTCTCGTGGTGAGGCCGGTATCCCCATCAACGGCCTTGTGTGGATGGGCAGTTACGAGGAGATGCTCCAACGGATGGAACAGAAACTGGAGCAGGGTTTCCGTTGTGTGAAACTGAAGATTGGTGCAATTGACTTTGACAAGGAACTTGACCTTGTGAAGCGCATCCGAGAACGGTTCAGTTTCCATGAAGTGGAGTTAAGACTTGATGCCAATGGGGCTTTTCCCTTCGAGGAGGCGCTTTATAAACTCGAACTCCTTTCGCAATACGCTATCCACAGTATCGAACAGCCCATCAAGGCCGGACAGTGGGCCTATATGGCGGAACTCTGTCGCGAGTCACCTCTGCCCATCGCCCTCGATGAAGAACTGATAGGCGTGAATGATCCAGAAATGAAGCGCCACATGCTGAATGTCATCAAACCACGATATATCATCCTGAAACCCTCATTGCATGGAGGGATGCAGGGCTGTAGGGAATGGATATCCACTGCGAAGGAACAGGGAATCGGTTCGTGGATCACTTCGGCCCTTGAGAGTAATATTGGCCTGAATGCCATTGCCCAGTTTGCCTCGGGTGTCTATGGCGACGCTATCCGTATGCCACAAGGATTGGGCACAGGGCAGTTGTTTACAGACAATATCGATATGGGGTTGGTGATTCGAGGAGATAGACTTTGGAAAGTTGAGCGTTGAGGAGTTTTTGGCCGAATGGCATGATGAGAGTACTTATGTGCGAGTGAAGACAAGTGGCTCGACAGGGACTCCGAAGCCGATGCTGGTAGAGAAGTGTCGGATGCTGGCTTCTGCCCGTCGCACCAATGATTTCTTGGGATTGAAAGAGGATGATACGGCTCTGCTCTGTATGTCGCTCGACTATATCGCTGGCAAGATGATGGTGGTAAGGGCTATTGAGCGTGGACTACAACTGGTCAGCGTGGAGCCGACAGGGCATCCATTAAGTAATCAACATTTCTCATCTCTCATTTCTCATTTCTCATTTCCACTGGACTTTGCAGCGATGGTGCCGATGCAGGTGTATAACTCGTTGCAAGTGCCTGAGGAGAGGGAGCGGCTGATGCAGATTCGCCATCTGATTATCGGCGGTGGTGCCATCGACGAAGGACTGGCTGCTTCGCTGAAAGACTTTCCCAATGCTGTCTGGAGCACGTACGGAATGACGGAAACACTCTCGCATATCGCCCTCCGTCGACTGAATGGCCCTGATGCCTCCGAGTGGTACACACCTTTCGACTCCGTAAAGGTAAGTCTGAATGAGGAGGGTTGTATGGTGATTGATGCGCCGGAGGTGTGCGCCACCACCCTCGTCACCAACGATATCGCGGAGTTGCGCCCTGACGGTACTTTCCGCATCCTT
The DNA here is from genome assembly GCA_017518935.1 of Prevotella sp. Taxonomy (GTDB): domain Bacteria; phylum Bacteroidota; class Bacteroidia; order Bacteroidales; family Bacteroidaceae; genus Prevotella. Next base: position 52 of record JAFWTK010000041.1, on the reverse strand, counting down.
GGCAGAAAGGACAATGTGATCTGTTCCGGCGGCATCAAGATACAGGCAGAGG
>JAFWTK010000040.1 GCA_017518935.1 Prevotella sp. | reverse complement strand
TGCAAAACAATATCCTTGCCCTATGGGTGGGTACGGAAGTGGTTTCCTAAAATGGGTACGGAGAACTGAGGCAGGTGATTATTCATCATACAATAGTTGCGGAAATGGTTCTGCCATGAGAGTCGGACCAGTTGGATGGGCATTTAATACAAAAAAGGACGTTCTGCATTATGCGAGGCTTTCTGCTGAGTGTACTCATAGCCACCCAGAAGGCATTAAAGGCGCACTAGCAACGGCTCTCTGTGTCTTTATGGCACGAACAAATGTCATAACAGAAGAAATACGATCTACAATTGAAGAAATATTTGGCTATGACTTGAGTTTGTCATGTGACGATATAAGAAAAACATACGTATGGGGAGCAACATGTCAAAATACAGTACCTCAGGCTATTTGTGCTTTTCTTGATTCCAACAGTTTTGAGGATGCTATACGAAATGCTATTTCATTAGGAGGCGATAGTGATACATTGGCATGTATAACAGGTAGTATAGCAGAACCTTATTATGGCATACCTTATGATATATACTGCAAAGGAATGTCATATCTCACTCCATCTTTAAAAGATATAGTAATAGCATTTGAATCAAGATATGGCAATAATATTTTGAAACAAAGATGTTCATTCAAAGATTATTTTAGATTCTTACGACAAAAAAGTGTTTGAAAAATCTAAGAAACATATAATTATCAACGAAAAATGACTACATACATCCATCAAGAAAGAGTATTCCTTGGCTATTGTTGCATTAGTAATCGGGGGCTTGTTTGGTAGTTTCTTGCATGATTAATAGGAGAAAAGTTATAGTTTAAAAAAGTAAATCCAGTGATATCATAATTGGCAGAATATGTTTGTATCAATACTTGGAGATTCTATAAGTACATATAGTGGATTTAATCCAAAAGGGTATGCTGTATTTTACGATGAAGAAATGCAGAAGCGTAATGGTTTGAATAGTGTATACGATACATGGTGGGCGAAAGTTAATCAGTCGTTAAGCGCATATCTATGTGTTAACAACTCATATTCGGGAAGCGAAGTAAGCGGTCAGAAATTTCCCGCAGGTTGTTGTCGTGAGCGAGTTATGCATCTGCATACTTCTGAGTATACACCAGACCTGATTCTGATTTACCTTGGCTTTAACGATTTTGGATATGGTGTACCGATTAGTTGTGCTCCACTAAGCAATGACGGCAAGTCAAATCTTAATTATTTCGAAGATGCTTATCATCAGATGCTTATAGGGTTACGTTATTATTACCCGAACACAAAGATTGTCTGTGCGACCCTCATGAAAACTATATTGAAACAGAACAGCCTGTGGCCTTTTCCAAACAGATTAGGTGGAATTCATTTAGACGATTATAACGATGCCATTCGACGGGCAGCGGTCAATTGTCATATAGACCTTGCAGATCTTGTAAAACGTGACAAACGGTATGAGACCCTAGACGGAACCCATCCAACCGCAAAAGGTCATCAGACAATTGCTGATAAATTAATTACCTGTCTAGCCCAAATACAATGACCATATCAAATGATATATAATAGAAATTGAAAAATATGAGAAGATTATTAGTTGTTCTGTTTTTTATCATTGGGCTGCCAAGTGTGGGGCTTGCCCTTAACTTTACACAGACAGATAAGGCACAAAATTATCTGCGGGAGGCTCAGCATTATAACGAGCAGGCAGAAAAATATGAGCGTGAGGCTGAGCAGTTGACAAAGAAAGCCAACAACTATACACTTCAGGCCGATAGTTATGCAAAGAAGAAGGACTATAGACAGTCGCGACTTTATACTAAATGGGCTAACGAATCATTGTCGAAGGCACAACTTCGATTAAAATGGGCTAAAGAAGCACGTGACAAAGCACGGCTGAGAATGAAGTGGGCCGAAGATGCAATGAAACGACAATAATAGTTAGGTTATGGCAGAATGTAATTTAAAGAAAGGCGACAGGATATACGAGTGTCGGTATCACGAAGTAACATTGGTAGAACTCGTTACTGATCCAGAGATGCTTGTACAAGGAAGTGATTCACACTATTGGCACTGGAAAGCAAAGGTGATAGAAACGAACTCCGGTAACGTGGTATCTGGAGAAATTGTCGAGTATGGCATCAGCGAGGAATCGCCACAATACGGGCCAAAATTATTTCGCAAGAATATGTACCAAGTAGGATATGAGAATGCAGAGCCTATATTGCCTCCTTTTGATATAGACAGTAATAAGGATATTGAAATTAAACGATATTCTATAACTGATGATGTAGAGATTTTAGAACATGTGTTTCATGGTCTTCAGGACATAAAAGAGCATGTAGAAATGTCGCTCTACCGTGATTATTCACGTGGAAAGGCAAATGAGCGAGACCCAAAGAAAACTTGTGAGATTCATGTTGGTGAGATGTGGATGCCATATCCGTGTTTTGATTCTGAGGATTTTGCTAATGAAGACAGGACTTATCAGAATTTTGTTTTTCGTAGACGTCCCATTATACAGGAAGATATGAGGAAACTTTCGGAACTACCATCGGGAAGCAATGAATGTCGGATTCATCAAAATATGCCCTCAGATATGTTGCCAATGGTTTATTACGTCGGTGATGGTAATATAATGATAGTGGCTATGTAAATGTATGTTGAATACGGACTCAATGAACAACCCGCCCCTTTACATCAATCGTGAAGAGACGGGTTTCATAAGGGCCGCATAAGCGCAATGTTCTACTGTTCCAGCATCAGGGGCTGAAGGTCCTGATATTCCGATCGCGCGTCGAAGCATGGGCAGTCTTTCTTAACCCATGGGAGATCGTGATGACCTAGGATCTGTGCGTCGGGG
>JAFWTK010000321.1 GCA_017518935.1 Prevotella sp. | reverse complement strand
ACTCTTCACTGTAAAAAGTATCTTCATTCCAATAAGGGAATATAATCTCTGTCCCAGAACGACTATCCAAATAATTCAAGAATTAAACGGTTTGTTTCTTATACCCAAGCGCCAATACATATTATTATATATATAGGCACTCGCTTCTTGTACTACTTCTGTCTATGTAAATCTTTCAAAGAACTCTTTCTTTTTGCCCTCTGCCCAGGTTTTTGGGCGAAAGCGGATGCAAAGGTACGAACTATTTCAATACCATCCAAATTTTTCACCAACTTTTTTCATCATTTAACAAAAGTTTTCCACTTTGTTGACAAAATGATGGCCTACACCTTATTAATATATAGAAAGGCTACTCAAATATCTCCTCAATATCGTTCGCTTCGAGGGCATCTTCAACAAACGAACAAGGGTCGTAACCAGCAGGTAAGTCAAAGATAGCATTCTCGTTATATCCCAGTTGAGAATCCTTATAGACATTCTGCATATAAAGAGCGAAAATAGGCAGTGCCATCGTGGCTCCCTGACCCATCGACATAGACTCAAAGTGAATGTCACGATCATCACCTCCTACCCAACAAGCATTGACTAGCGTCGGGGTAATACCCATAAACCATGCATCACTGTTATTATTGGTCGTTCCAGTCTTACCAGCCAATTCGCCTTTCATATTATACTTGTGACGCAAACGACCTGCCGTACCTCCATCAACCACGGCCTTGAGCATATAGAGCATCTTGTTGGCACTTTCTTCACTGATCACCTCATTCATACGGGGCGAGAACTGAGCGATGAGGTTTCCTTCGCCATCCTCAATCCGGGTAACGAACATGTGCGAGGCACGGATACCATGATTCACAAAGGCGGTATAGGCACTGGCCATCTCACCAACAGTGATCTCGCAAGGGCCTAAGCAAAGAGCCATGGACGGATGAATCTCGGGATTGTTAATACCATACTCATGAAGCAGATCGACAAAAGCCTGCGGACTGAGTTTACTCATCAGGTAGGCAGAAATCCAGTTGTTAGACTGTTGAAGGCCCCATTTCAGCGTCACCATTTCCCCGTAACGGGCATGTCCACTGTTACGAGGCGTCCACGGTCGGCCAGCCACCATATAGGTCTGCTGCACATTCGGCGCAAGGTCGCAGGGCGAAAAGCCATTCTCCATAGCCAACGAATAAAGGAAAGGTTTAATGGTAGAACCCACCTGACGGCGACCTTCCATCACCATATCGTAAGCGAAATGAGAGAAGTCAAGACCACCCACATATGCCTTCACATGACCATTCTGCGGACAGATACTCATAAAGCCAGTACGGAGGAACGATTTGTAATATTTTATCGAGTCCATTGGGGTCATGACAGTATCAATCTCACCATGGTAGGTAAAGATAGACATCGGCACCGGTGTCTGGAAGGACTTCTTGATTTCAGCATCAGAAGCGCCATCCTCCTTCAAGACACGGTAACGCTCACACTGGCGAACATTCCGCATGAGAATCTGTTGAACCTGCTGTTTACTCAAAGAACTCGAATAAGGGAAGTTGGCCTTTGACTTCTTACCCTGATTGAAATTAGGTTGAAGGTATTTCACCACATGTTCATAGACAGCCTGCTCAGCATATTTCTGCATCCTGGAATCGATGGTTGTGTGCACACGAAGGCCATCCGTATAGATGCTATAAGGATCACCATTACGCTTCTTGTTTTTGTTGCACCAACCGTATAAAGGATCTGATTCCCAATTAATTGAATCAACGTGATATTTAACCATATTCCAAGAAGCATAGAGTGCACGCTCAGGTTTCTTTGCCGTCATATAACGACGCAGGAAATCGCGGAAATAAGTCGCGATACCATCCTTGTGATCGGCTACATGGAAATGAAGTTCAACAGGTTCTGCGCTAAATTTATCATAGTCGGACTGGCTCAGATAACCAGCCTTCACCATCTGTCCGAGTACCACATTCCGACGTTCCTTACTACGTTCCGGACTACGCACAGGATTATAATAAGAAGGGTTCTTACAGAGACCTATCAGCGTGGCAGCCTCGTTGACAGTCAGGTCTTTGGGTTCCTTACTAAAATAGGTATTAGAAGCCGTCTTGATGCCAACGGCATTATGAAGGAAGTCAAAATAATTCAGGTACATCGTCAGAATTTCATCCTTCGTATAATTACGCTCCAACTTGACAGCGATCACCCACTCGATCGGCTTTTGGAGGACACGTTCAAGCGTAGTCTGGGCCCGTTCGGTGGTCCACACCTGCTTGGCTAACTGCTGGGTGATGGTAGAGCCACCACCAGCACTCTTCTGTCCCATCAGTCCACGCTTGATGATCGCACGTCCCAAAGCATAGAAGTCAATGCCAGAGTGCTCATAGAAGCGCACATCCTCAGTGGCAACAAGTGCGTGGATGAGGTGTGGCGAGAGTTTGGTATAGTCGACCATCACACGGTTCTCTCGATTGTAGTTCCATGTGCCCATCAGTTTGCCGTCGCTGGAATAGATCTGGGTGGCAAAACGGTTGATTGGATTCTGTAGGTCTTCGATAGGCGGCATATAGCCAATCCACCCTTCGTCAATTGCATAAAAAGCGGTGGCAACCCCCAGAACGAATAATATCAATAGAGTCCATAATAAGCGGACAAAAAACTTCCTCATATACCAAAATTTGATTATCTTGGTGCAAAATTACGAAATTCTTCAAAAATATCGCACGAAATCGGGAAATAATGTGTAATTTTGTGCCATCAATCCAAAAAACAGTAATGGAAAAGCATAATTTTGTGACCATTGCCGACCTCACGAAAGAGAAAATTCTCTACATGATTGAGTTGGCAGAAGAATTTGAGAAGCACCCGAACAGGGAGTT
>JAFWTK010000320.1 GCA_017518935.1 Prevotella sp. | reverse complement strand
TCCCTCCACTTCAAGACCCAGCGCCAGTATCAGGAGATCATCGACCAGATCGAGGATATCACTGCTGATCAATAAACGCCCTCAGGCGGTTATTCAACTCGCGACTATCGGAGAGAAGGTTCCAGATACCATCCTCCGATAGTACGCCTCTTTTCAGATCTTTAGGCAATTGCCCAGCCTCATCGGCGGCAAAATCTGTTTTCCACTCCTCACTGCCGTAATACTTGTCGAGTGTTGCAATGGCGTCTTGTGACTCTATGTATTTGTCTAAAGCCTCGGATAATTGCATGACAGCCACAGATGCCTTTTCGAGGCACTGCTCCATCTGCTTGATTCTTGCCGTTTGGTCCATACGCCAATGTGTTAATAACCTAACGCTTCACCTACTAAGATAACAATATGTTTACCATGAGGCGAGTTGCGGAGGAAATGAACGTAGTTGCAGATGCTCTCTGGAGAGTTGCAATTGTGGCAGACACCGTCCACCTGACAAGGTGTCTTGATATCGAATCGGGCAGCATTGATAGGCGATGCAGTGCTTCTGGCTCTTGCCAAAGCGGCTTCAACGGTCTGAGCCACTTTATTCAGACCTATTATAAAAATCACCTTCTTGGGTCCCCATGTAATGGCAGCCACACGGTTGCCATTGCCATCGATGTTCACAATCACACCATCTTCACTAATGGCATTGGCACTCGACAGATAGACATCAGCAGTAAAGGCTCGCTCATAAATCTTCACCACTTCCTCGCGATCTGTCACCTCGTCGCGATCCAGCACTTCAAGTGTTCCCCTGTCTTTCAATGCCTGTGGGATACCCATATCGCGAATAGTCATCGAACCGCCCCAGGTCACACTGCTCCCATCGGCAATCAGTTCTGATACTTTCTTCACTGCCTCTGCCGCCGTCGGACAGTAGAAAGCCTCCATGTTGCGTCGCTTCAGATGCTTAATCATCCGCTCTGCCAATCGCTCGTTTCTCAGTTCTTTTGGTGTCATAATCATTGGATTTTGGTGCAAAGATATGAAATTCTTTGGAATTATCAAAAAGAATTCATATCTTTGCGCAGAAAAATGAGAATAATTGTAATAATCATAATTGCAATGATGATGAATGCGTGTGACGGACAGACGAAGCAGGCAGTAGTGAGGCCTGCCACACAGGCAAACCGGTTTTATACAGGGGATGCTGAGGAACTGAGAGAAGAGGTGGACAGTTTCCTGAGAATACACCAGGGGAGGAAGCAGTATGAAAATGTGGCAGCGGTGATTGTGCCACATGCAGGGTATTATTACTCAGGCCATGTGGCCGCATCAGCATACATGTCGATTGATGCGAAGAAGCCGTACAAGCGGATTTTTCTTTTAGGGCCGAGTCATCACGAATGGCTCGACGGGGCTTCGGTGAATACGGAGGCAGACTATTATGCCACACCATTGGGAGATGTAAAGGTGGACGGCGAGACGGCAGACAAACTAACAGAGGACTCTGTGTTCTTCTATCGTCCTAAGGCTCACGACAGGGAACATTGTCTGGAGCTGCAGTTGCCCTTTTTGCAGCGCAGGTTTGGCGAGCAGTTGCCACCCATCGTACCAATCATCATTTCCACCAACGACTATCAGAAGTTGAAACGGATGGCAGAGGTACTGAAGCCGTACTTCACAGAAGAAAATCTGTTTGTGATTAGTAGCGACTTCTCACACTATCCTGACTACGAGGATGCCTGCGAGGTGGATACTCGGACGGGGAAGGCGATTGAGACAGGCCGGGTGGAGGAGTTTATCGCTACCATCGAGGCAAATGAAAGATTAGGCAAGCGTAACCTGGCCACGAGTGCCTGCGGACAGTTTCCGATTATCACGCTGATGCTGATGCTCGACGGACACTACGAAGTGAAGCACCTGTTATATCAGAACTCAGGTGACATCAGCGGTGATCATTCTCGCGTGGTGGGCTATCACTCTTTTGCCATCCTGCGTAAGGATAGCACGGACTTTGTTCTCTCTAATGAGGATAAGCGTCTGCTGAAAGAGATTGCCCTCCAAAGCATCAAGGACTCTCTCGATGGCAAGCCTTTGGCGCAGCCCACTCTTGACTCTCAACTCGAAAAACTCAATTCAAAATGTGGTGCATTTGTTTCCTTGCATAAGCACGGACGACTGCGTGGCTGTATCGGGCACTTCGGCGAAGATATTCCCCTGCATGAGATAGTAGCGGAGATGGCACGTGCCGCAGCCTTTGAAGACCCGAGATTCTCGCCTGTCCGTCGCGAGGAACTGGAAGATATTGACATCGAGATATCCGTGCTCACACCCATGAGGCGCATCCAGAGTCTCGATGAGTTTGAGTTGCACCGTCATGGGATTTATATCCGTAAGGGTTATCGCAGTGGTACGTTCCTGCCACAAGTGGCCGATGAGGTGAACTGGACCAAAGAAGAATTCGTGGGGCACTGCTCGCAGGACAAGGCAGGACTCGGCTGGGATGGCTGGAAGGATGCGGAACTCTATGTTTACGAAGCAATCGTGTTCTGATGGAGTGTCGATATTATCAGTGTTTGGATGATGGAAGAGTGGAGTGTCTGCTCTGTCCGCATCATTGCCGCATATCCGATGGCAAGACGGGCATCTGTCGCAGTCGAAGAAATCGTGGTGGTACACTTATCAGCGAGGTCTATGCCAAGCCTTGTGCACTGGCCATCGATCCCATCGAGAAGAAACCGCTCTACCACTTTCATCCTGGTACGACTTGTCTCTCCATTGCCTGCACAGGCTGCAATTTCCGTTGCCAGAACTGTCAGAACCACGATATCTCACAGGCCTCACCCTCGGATGTTAATCATTATGAGTTATCGCCAGAAGACATCGTGGCCCTCTGCCAGAAACATCACTGTCCAGGTATCGCCTACACCTACACCGAGCCGCTCACCTACATCGAATACATCATCGATTGTGCCCGTCTGGCCCACGAGGCAGGTCTCTGGAATATCCTTGTGACGGCAGGCTATGTCTGTCAAGAGCCGTTGAAAGATCTACTGCCCTACCTCGATGCCGCTAACATTGACCTGAAATCATTCAGCGACGATATATATAATAAGGTAAGCGGCGGACATCTCCAACCCGTACTCGACACCATCCTCACCATGCACGAAGCCGGAGTGTGGATAGAACTCACCAACCTCGTCATTCCTGATGTCAACGATGATATGGAAATGATTCGTCAGATGTGCCGTTGGCTCGTCGAGAACCATCTTGCCAACGCCCCACTCCATTTCAGTCGCTTCTTCCCTCGTTATAAGATGCTGGACAAGTCCCCCACCCCCATCCAGACACTAAGAGCCGCCAAGCAAGTGGCCGAGGAGGAGGGCATCACACATATTTATTTAGGAAACATTTGACAACATTATCTCTACCTCCTGATAAGTCACCTCAGGTGGACAGAGATTCTTGATAGCAGTCTTGCTCTCACCTGTTCCTATCGTCTGGATGACTTTCAAGATGGCTTCCTGATGCTCCTGCGGTATCAGGTCTGAGAGCGTGATCTCACCCGTAGGAATAAAACGAGCCAAATGACCAATGATGGTGCCAACGGTCAGGTTGCGCTCTCTGGCTATCTCCTGGGGGTTAAGGCCTTGACGGAACATCTGACAGGTGATGTTCCACGTTTTTTCTTTCGGTTCCTTCTTGGGTTTTTCCTTCTTGGACTTCCGCTCGCGCTTGGACTTGATGGTTCCCTCATCGATAGCATCCAACATGGAATATTGTTTCTCATGCAGATAGGTCGCAATCGAAAAACCCTGTTCGGCAATCCTCGCCAAGAGGTAACGGCGAGAGAGAACGGCCTGTCGTGTCTCTGTCAACGAGTCCGTAAAACGGCTCATCGCCTGCTTATTACCTGTCTTGATATCAGCAGCCAGGTCAAGGGAATTACCAAAGACAGTACCGATGGACTCTTCGAAATAGGCAGCACTACGCTTCACCCGTTCGAGGAATTCATTACCATGCAGTTGATCTTGTTGCATCTGTCGCATCTTCTGCAACCATTTCTCAGAGACAGACATCGTCTGGGCACTGAGATTGGAGAGCACCCGTTTATGGCGTTCCGTAATATCTGTATGACTGTGGTAGAAAAACTCTGTCATTAACCGCAACAGGTGTTCCTCCTTGTAGAATATATCGTGGAAGTCGAAGAGTTCTAACAGAAGATGGCGATAGTATTCTTCTTTCAACTGGGGCAGTTGTTCGATACTCTTACGTGCCTCCTCTTCTTGACGACTGATATAACTCTCCACCCTTTCGTCAGCGATGATGGCACGGGCCTCAATGGGAGCAGAAAGCACCATTCCATCGAGCGATTTGCAACGACTAAGGGCTACATATACCTGACCAGGAGCAAACGAGAGGCTGGCATCAATTATGGCTCGCTCGAAGGTCAGACCCTGACTCTTATGAATGGTGATGGCCCATGCCAGACGAAGTGGCAACTGACGGAACTTGCCCTGTACTTTCGTCTCAATGACTCGTGTCTCTGGGTTCAACTGATATTGTGCATTCTCCCACTCCAACGGTTCGACATCAATAGCCTCACTATCGCCAGGACAGAGCACACTGATACGACTGTCGCTGATTTCCACGATTTCACCGATGCGCCCATTATAATATCGGTGTTCTCCCGTGGGATCGTTCTTCACAAACATCACCTGCGCACCTTGTTTCAGCACCAAGAGTTCTGAGGTTGGATAGGAGTATTCAGGGAAGTTGCCCTCTATCCGTGCCCTGAACGAGAAACTATGATAAGGCAACTTGGAGAGTTCGCTGTCGTTATAGTTGTCTGCCAGACGGTTATGAGTGGTCAGACGGATATAGCCTTCGCCCGATTTGGGAATGAAGGTGGGGTTATAGCGGCTGTTCAACGTGGCGAGGTCATCAGCCGTCGGACAAGCCTCACGCACATGGTTAAGGACATCAAGAAAAGCCGAATCTTCCTGACGATACACCTTATTCAATTGGATGGTTACATAATCTATCTGCGCCAAAGCCTTCGAACCGAAGAAATAAGGGGTGTCGTAATAAGGCCTGAGCAACACCTCGTCCTCAGGTGTCACCACTGGCGTCAACTGTTGCAGATCGCCAATCATCATCAGTTGCACCCCACCAAAGGGCTTGTATCTGTCGCGATAACGACGCAGCACAGAGTCGACGGCATCGAGCAAGTCACTCCTGACCATCGAGATTTCATCGATAATCAACAGGTCGAGAGAGGCGATAATTCTCCTTTTCTCCTTGCCAAAGTCGAACTTACTCTGGATGTGGGCATTCGGCACATAAGGCGTAAAGGGCAGTTGGAAAAACGAGTGGATAGTGACTCCTCCTGCATTGATGGCAGCCACACCTGTCGGTGCCACCACGATTGAACGTTTCTTGCTCTGTTCCACGACTGTCCGCAGAAAGGTGGTCTTACCCGTCCCGGCCTTACCAGTCAGAAAGATACTACGCCCCGTGTGCTCCACGAAGTCCCATGCTCTACGCAATTCTTGGTTTGTTTCCATAGCGTTTGATTCTTGTTTCCACTAAAATTATTTATTTGCAAAGGTAAACATTTTCCTGAAAATAGCAAAATATTTAGGCATGAATTACACTTTTTCCACCAAACAATGCGATGATGTGCGAAGAATTTCGTATTTTTGCGGGCAGAAAGCGTAAAGGTATGATACTGAAATACGATGTGATTGTCATTGGAGGAGGTCATGCGGGTTGCGAGGCAGCCTGCGCCAGTGCCAATATGGGTGCGAAGACCTGTCTGGTGACGATGGACATGAACAAGATTGCACAGATGTCGTGCAACCCTGCCATCGGAGGCATTGCTAAGGGACAGATTGTCAGAGAGATAGATGCTCTTGGCGGACAGATGGGACTGGTGACGGATGCCACCTCGATACAATTCCGGATGCTGAATGTCGGCAAGGGACCTGCCGTTTGGAGTCCGAGGGCTCAGTGCGACAGAGGAAAGTTTATCTGGGAATGGCGCAGGCATCTCGATGAAACGGAGAATTTGGAAATCTGGCAGGATCAGGCTGATGAACTGATTGTTGAGCCCGTTGCTGGATCTCAGCCGCTCGGCTTTGCCGCTTCGCCAGTCGAAGAACACACAAAACGCGCCATTGGCGTGCGTACCATCTGGGGTGCAGAGATCTATGCGAAATGTGTCATCGTGACTGCTGGTACCTTCCTCAATGGCTTGATGCATATCGGACGAAAGATGGTGGCTGGAGGACGTATCGCAGAACCTGCCGTCGCCCATTTCACTGAAAGCATCACTCGTCATGGGGTTGTTTCAGCAAGGATGAAGACAGGAACCCCTGTGCGCATCGATAAGCGCTCCGTACATTTCGAAGACTTGGAGATCCAGCCTGGCGAAAACCGCCCCTATCAGTTCAGTTATATGAACCAATGTGGTGCCCTGAAACAACTGCCTTGCTGGACGGTGAATACTAACGAGGAGGTACATGAGATTTTGAAAAGCGGTTTGGCAGACTCACCTTTATATAATGGGCAGATACAATCGATAGGTCCACGTTATTGTCCTTCGATAGAAACAAAACTCGTTACCTTCCCTGAGAGAGAAAAGCACCCGCTGTTCTTAGAACCAGAAGGTGAAGATACCAATGAGATGTATCTCAATGGCTTCTCCTCTTCACTACCTATGGATGTTCAGATAGAGGCTCTGAAAAAGATGCCTGCTTTCAGGGATGTGAAGGTATATCGTCCTGGCTACGCTATCGAATACGATTTCTTCGACCCAACCCAATTAAACCATTCGTTGGAATCGAAGATTATTGCCAACCTCTTTATGGCAGGACAGGTAAATGGTACCACAGGCTATGAAGAGGCAGGAGGACAAGGAACGATGGCTGGTATCAATGCTGCCCTCAAGGCAGGTTGTGCAGGTTGTTGTGGCACAGAAACAAACAGAATGGAACCGTTTATCCTCCATCGCGATGAAGCCTATATTGGCGTACTCATCGACGATCTGGTGACAAAAGGCGTAGATGAACCCTATCGCATGTTCACATCGAGGGCTGAGTATCGTATCCTGCTGAGACAGGATGATGCCGATGCCCGTCTCACTGAAAAAGCATACGCATTAGGTCTGGTAAAAAGAGAAAGGTATGACTGGTGGCTGGAGAAAAAACAGCACATCGAAGAAATCGAATCTTTCTGCCAGAACTTTGCGATTAAACCGAAACTGATTAATTCATCTCTCGAAGCCCTTGGCACTACCCCACTCCAGTTTGGTTGCAAATTGATTGACTTAGTAAACCGTCCGCAACTCAATCTGACCAACCTTGCAGACATTATCCCCCAATTAAAAGAAGTATTAAACCGCCCAGATAATCGCAGGGAAGAAATTGCAGAGGCTGCGGAGATAAGGATGAAATATAAAGGATACATCGAGCGGGAGAAGATGGTGGCAGAGAAGATGCACCGTTTAGAGAATATCAAAATCAAAGGGCACTTCAACTACGAAGAATTGCAAGGGCTCTCCACTGAGTGCCGCCAGAAACTGATGAAGATACAACCTGAGACTTTGGCACAGGCCAGTCGCATCCCAGGCGTCTCTCCCAGCGACATCAATGTGCTCTTGGTGCTGATGGGGAGATAATGTTCCACGTGAAACAAGCAATAAGCAACAACAATTATAACTCACTGATTATGAATAATAAAGTACTGATTGACAATCTGCGTTGCATACCAGATTTCCCCCAAAAAGGCATCAACTTCCGAGATGTAACAACACTCTATAAGAGTGCGGAATGCATGAAGATTATGCTCGACGAGATGGAGCGAATTTACAAAGACAAAGGCATCACGAAAATCGTTGGCATTGAGAGTAGAGGATTTGTGATGGCAGCAGCCTTAGCAGGAAGACTGGGTTGCGGTGTCGTACTAGCCCGTAAGCCAGGCAAACTTCCTTCAACGGTCATCAAGGAATCATTCTCAAAAGAATATGGTGTAGATACCATCGAGATGCACATCGACTCCATCGAACCGGATGACGTCGTACTTATCCATGATGATCTTCTCGCCACTGGCGGCACAGCGAAGGCAGCCTACGATCTCGTACAGCACTTCCATCCTAAGAAGGTTTATATGAATTTCATTATCGAAATCACTGACGAGGGGTTGCACGGACGAGATGTCTTCAAGGGTATTGAACTCACCACCCTCTTGACCATCTAACAACGTTCCACGTGAAACAATATCTTCCGAAAGTCCTATAAACAAAGGGTTTTGAAAGACAGACACACAACATTGCAAAATATGACGAGGGAGGAAAACGAGAAGCGCTTGGAGCATCTGAAAGAGATTGTAAGACGCTTGCCAGACAAGCCAGGCAGTTATCAGTTCTATGATGAGACGCATACCATAATCTATGTAGGTAAGGCGAAGAGTCTGAAAAACCGTGTGGCGAGTTATTTCCATACGGAGGTGGATCGTTTCAAAACAAAGGTACTTGTCAGCAAGATCTACGACATCAGTTATACGGTTGTCAACACCGAAGAGGATGCCCTACTCTTAGAAAACTCGCTGATCAAGAAATACAATCCTCGCTATAACGTGTTGCTGAAAGATGGTAAGACCTACCCTTCCATCTGTGTCACCAACGAGTTCTTCCCTCGCATCTTCAAGACACGTACCATTAACAAGAAATGGGGTACCTATTTTGGTCCCTATGCACATGTGGGGGCTATGTATGAAATCCTCAACCTCATTAAGGAACTCTACCATCCACGCACCTGTCGACAACCTATCACAAAGGAGGGTGTAGAGACAGGGAAATATAAGGTGTGCCTCGACTATCATATAAAAAAATGTATGGGACCATGCGTGGGCAGACAAGGCATCGAAGACTATCAGAAGAATATCACCCAGGCACGTGAGATTCTGAAAGGAAACACACGTCAGGTACTGAAAGAACTTAAAGAGGAGATGCTTCAACTAAGCGAAGAACTACGCTTCGAAGAGGCAGAGGAAGTGAAGCGGAAATATCTGGCACTAGACGGTTTTGTAAGCAAGAGCGAAGTGGTCAGCCACACGATTAACAACGTAGATGTGTTTACCATTACGTCCGACGAAAAGATGGCCTTCATCAACTATCTCCACGTCTCGAATGGTAGCATCAACCAGAGTTTTACGATCGAATATAAGAAGAAACTGAACGAGACGGATGAGGAACTTCTGCAACTGGGTATCGTTGAATTACGGGAACGTTTCAAAAGCGACTCAAAGGAAATCATCTTAGAAAAAGAGGTGGATATAGAACTGGAAGGCGTGAAATTTACGATTCCAAAACTGGGAGACAAAAAGAAACTCCTTGACCTGTCGATAATGAACGGAAAACAGTATAAGGTAGACCGTTTGAAACAAGCGGAAAAACTCAATCCAGAACAACGTCAGACACGCCTGATGAAGGAACTACAAGAAAAACTCCATCTGCCCAAACTACCCTACCAAATCGAGTGTTTCGACAACTCAAATATCTCTGGTACAGATGCCGTTGCCTCGTGTGTGGTTTTCAAGGCAATGAAACCCAGTAAGAAGGACTATAAACGCTTCAATATCAAAACGGTAGTAGGCCCTGACGACTATGCGTCGATGAAGGAAGTAGTGAGTCGCCGATATCGCAGGATGCTGGATGAAGAACAGCCCCTACCCGACCTCATTATTGCAGATGGTGGTAAGGGACAGATGGAGGTCATTCGTGAGGTCATCCAGGACGAACTCAACCTTGATATTCCCATTGCCGGACTCGCCAAAGACGACCGTCATCGTACCAACGAACTACTCTATGGCTTCCCTCCGTTGAAGGTGGCATTGAAGATAGATTCAGAACTCTTCCATGTGCTCACGCAGATACAGGACGAGGTGCATCGCTTTGCCATCGAATTCCATCGAAACAAGCGTTCTAAGCGGGCTTTGCACTCCGAGTTGGATGATATCAAGGGCATCGGCCCCAAAACGCGTGACGAGCTTCTGAAGGGCCTCAAAACGGTTCGTGCCATCCGTGAGGCAAACCTCGAAACGCTTACGCAGTTGATTGGACCATCAAAAGCACAGATTGTGTACGATTATTTCAACAAAGAAGATCATTCGTGAGATGTCTGTCGTTAAAGAAAACTTTTACAAGTATTAATTCTCACAATTGTGACAATTAATGCTAGCAATTATTTCAATTAATAGGGCAGATTACACCTTGCTTTGCGGAAGATATGCTTGTAAAACATTTTTGGAGACACAAGAACAAAGTACAACTGAGATATAATCATGAGAAATTTGGTAATCTCAAAATAAAGTTGTATCTTTGCCGAAAAATAGAAAGCAATGAGAGCAGTGATACAACGAGTCACCCACGCCAGCGTCACCATCGAGGGCAGCGTCAAGAGCCAGATAGGGCCAGGATTCCTCATCCTGTTGGGTATCTGCGACGAGGACACAAGCGAGGATGTAGAGTGGTTGGTGAAGAAGATTGCCAACCTGCGCGTATTTGGCGACGAGAACGATGTGATGAACTGTAGCATCTTAGATGTGAATGGCGAGGCTCTGGTTGTCAGTCAGTTCACGCTCTACGCATCCTACAAGAAAGGCAATCGTCCGAGTTGGTTCAGAGCAGGTTCCCACGAGCACTCTATCCCACTCTACGAGGCCTTCTGCGCCCAACTTTCCGAGGCCATAGGCAAGCCCGTAGGTACTGGCGAATTCGGCGCTGATATGAAGGTAGAATTGCTCAACGACGGACCCGTCACCATCTGTATGGACACCAAAAACAAAGAATAACTATGGACAAAAGACAATTAACAAATTACGTGAATTTCGCGGCCCTGATTTGCTATATCATCGGACGCGTTGCAAACATGGGCATCCTCATTTGGATTGGTCTTGGTATCATGACCCTTTCGAGCATCTGGACCATCATCCACTGGAAGGAGAACGACAAAATCTCAAACTACATCTCCGTTGCCTTTTTAGTACTCGTTGGACTATCACTTTTAAGACTTTAAAGCATGATAAAATATCTAAGAGAAATAGAATTGTCAGGCGTGATTCTAACTGCTATTGGTATCATCTGTTCTGTAATATGCTTACAATCCGGCTATGAAAGAGCGGCTAATTTTGGACTGTGGGCCTGCGGGCTCGGATTGGTATTATTATTCTCCGTCATCCTTTACAAAGCGTTCCATTGGAAAGAATACGAGCGCGATAATAAGCGGTATATTTTTTGTATGCTTTTTGCTATAGCTTATCTTTTCATTCGAATGTTACTCAAGCGATGACAATCAAAGAAGCACAGGAATTGGTAGACCGCTGGATTAAAGAATACGGCGTGCGCTACTTCTCGGAACTGACGAATATGGCAGTGCTGACAGAGGAAGTGGGTGAACTGGCACGAATCATCTCTCGCAGATACGGCGATCAGTCGTGGAAAGCAGGCGATCCGCGTAGCGAAGACAATGGCAAACAGGCACTTGGCGAGGAAATGGCCGATGTGCTCTGGGTGCTGCTCTGTCTGGCGAATCAGACAGGCATAGACCTCACTGTCGAACTCGAAAAAAGTATCGAAAAGAAGACCCAGCGCGACTCGCTCAGACATATCCACAACAAGAAACTAATGGCGTAAAAACAACTCAAAAAAAGATATCATTATGGCAGAACATCATCACCACGAGCATCACCACGAGATGCCACAGAAGAGCCGCATAGAAGAGGCTCTGAGCAAGTATAACCTCGATGTAAATGACGAGGAAGTGAAAGAGGCAGTGAAGAAGATCATTGCTGAGAAAGTACATGAGAACGACACCCTTGAAGTGAAGAAATTCCTGATGGGCAGCGTGGAACTCACCACCCTGAAAACCACAGACTCAGACGAGAGCGTGCTCGCCTTTACAGAGCGTGTGAACCAATTTGAGGAGGCCTACCCTGACCTACCCCACGTGGCCACCATCTGCGTCTATCCCCGCTTTGCAAAGATCGTTTCTGAGACCCTTGAGGTAGAAGGAGTAGAAGTAGCCTGCGTATCAGGCTCATTCCCGTCGTCTCAGGCGCTGATTGAGGTAAAGACGATAGAGACCAGTCTGGCCGTAAAAGACGGCGCCACAGAGATTGATATGGTGCTCAGCGTGGGTGCCTTCCTCTCTGGTGACTACGACACCGTCTGCGACGAGATTCAGCAGATGAAGGAAGCCTGTGGCGACAAGAAAATGAAGGTGATCTTAGAAACAGGTTGTCTGAAAACGGCTACGAACATCAAGACGGCTTCGATGCTATCCATGTATTCAGGTGCCGACTACATCAAGACCTCCACAGGAAAAGAACAGCCCGCCGCCACGCCAGAGGCTGCCTACGTGATGTGCCTGGCCATCAAGGAATACTACGAGGAAACGGGCATACAGATTGGTTTTAAGCCCGCTGGAGGCCTTAACAGCGTGATGGATGCACTCATCTACTACACCATCGTCAAAGAGGTCTTAGGCGAGAAATGGCTCACGAATCAGTGGTTCCGCATGGGTACCTCTCGCCTGGCAAACCTTCTGCTAAGTGAAGTGATTGGCAAAGAAACAAAGTTCTTCTAATATAATATCAAGAATTTGAGAATTTTAGAATTAATTTCGAAGCAACACTCAAATAATAATTCTCTAATTCTCAAATTCTTGATAAACAATCAGATCTTTACAATTTCCTTTGAATAACGTATTCGAGATAGGCGTTGAAGGCATCCTTCAACTCTGGTTTCACGCATTCATCGATATATTTCTGAGCCTCACGGGCAAATTCCTCCATCTTCTGCTCAGCATATTCAATACCGCCATGCGTCTTCGTAAACTCTACCAAAACAGCGATTTCATCAGCATTAATCGTGCCTGCCTTCACCTTCTTCGCTAAGGTATGTATAGCAGGCATCTCTGTATGGTTCAGGGCATAAATGACAGGCAGCGTCAACTTACCTTCCGTCATATCATTGCCCGTCGGCTTACCGATCTCCTTCGAGTCATAATAGTCGAAAATATCGTCGCGGATCTGGAAAATCATACCGATATTATGTCCGAATTTTCTCGCTTTTTCTATCTCCTCATCAGAAGCACCCACAGAGATGGCACCAAGGACAGAACACGACTCAAAGAGAACGGCTGTCTTCTTGTCAATCACCTGATAATAAACATCTTCTGAGATAATTTGGTTAGAGATATTCCAGAGTTGCAGAATCTCACCAGCAGCCAACGTACGTCCTAAATCAGCCAGATGTTGTACGATTCTGTGATTATCAGACAGAGCCACGCGGAGCAGAGCCGTAGAGAGGATATAATCACCCACCAGCACAGCCACCTTATTATTATAAGAAGCATTCACAGAAGGCTGTCCGCGACGCTCACTACTCTCATCCACGACATCGTCGTGCACCAGACTGGCCGTATGCAACAATTCCAGTCCGAGAGCGGCATTCTGAGTGACATCAGACACACTGCCGTAGTTCTTTGCAGAAAGCAACACCAACATGGGACGCATGCGCTTGCCACCCCGTTGACGGATATGAGAAAGGACTTGTGAAAGCAATCCCTCACCATAGGTAAGACTCTCATCGAACAACCTGACAAAGTCGTTCAATTCGTCCTTAATAGGCTCTTTTATCTTCGATAAATAATCCATAACAAGCAGAATTTCGATACAAAAATAGTAAAAACCGATGGAATTAGAAGAATTTTAAGTAATTTTACACCGAAAATTAAGAAAGTTATGCAGAAATTATTTCTTTTAGATGCTTACGCACTGATTTATCGCAGTTATTATGCCTTTATCAAGAACCCACGAATCAACTCGAAGGGTTTGAATACCAGTGCGATTGTTGGTTTCCTCAATACCCTGAACGAAGTGTTGGAGAAAGAGAAGCCCACCCATATCGGCGTGGCCTTCGACCCTCACGGACCAACGTTTCGCAGCGAGGCATTCCCTGAGTATAAGGCCCAGCGTGAAGAGACACCAGAGGATATCCGCAAGGCAGTGCCAATCATCAAGGATCTGCTCCGTGCCTATCGCATCCCTATCCTTCAGGTAGATGGTTTCGAGGCAGATGATGTCATAGGAACACTGGCCAAAAAAGCCGGTTCCATCGGCATAGAAACCTATATGCTGACACCAGATAAAGACTATGGACAGTTGGTGAGCGACAACGTAAAAATCTTCCGTCCTCGTCACGGCGGCGGTTATGAGACGATGGGACCCAAGGAGGTCTGCGAGAAATATGGCATTCCATCGACAGAATCGGTAATAGATCTGTTGGCACTGATGGGTGATTCGGCAGACAATTTCCCCGGTTGTCCTGGTGTGGGTGAGAAAACGGCTGTGAAACTCATCAACGAGTTCGGCTCCATCGAAGGGTTACTTTCTCGCTCAGCAGAGATCAAAGGTAAACTTCGCGAGAAAGTGGAGGAACATGTTGAGGACATCAAGATGAGTTACTTCCTCGCCACTATCAAAACGGATGTACCCATCGATCTCGATATGGAAAATTTAAAACTCGTTGAGCCAAACCAAGACGAGTTAGGAAAATTGCTCCTCGAACTGGAGATGAAATCGTTTGCAGAGCGAGTTCTTAAAAAAAGCCAAAAACCGCAAAATCCTGTCAACGCGCAACTCGATCTCTTTGCAGAATTTCCTGCCGACGGGGCGAATCTTTCAGAAAATTCGAGTTTTGAGAGCCTAAAAGCAACCCAACACGACTACAAACTCGTTGAAAATGAGGAAGATTTGAGGAAACTTTGTGATTATTTCTTAACAAACGAAATTCTCAGTCTAGACACAGAAACCACCTCGAAGGTTGCAATCGATGCCGAACTGGTAGGTTTGAGTTTCTCCGTGAAGGAATTCGAGGCATTTTACGTGCCGATTCCTGCTGAACGTGAAGAAGCGTTGCGAATTGTTAATATCTTTAAAGAGGTGTACGAGAACGACAAAATTCTTAAAGTGGGACAAAATCTGAAGTATGACCTCGAAGTGTTGCGCAACTATGACATCCACCTCGCTGGTCCGATGTGGGACACCATGATTGCCCACTACCTCATCCAACCCGAACTCCATCACAACATGGACTACATGGCTGAGATCTATCTCAACTACCAGACCATCCATATTGATGAACTGATTGGTCCGAAAGGCAAGAACCAGAAATCAATGCGCTCTCTCCCACCCTCGCAGGTCTATGAGTATGCCGCCGAAGATGCCGATGTCACTCTGCGGCTGAAGAACAAACTGGAACCTGAACTGAAGAAGTTCGAGTGCGAGAAGTTATTCTATGAGATAGAAATGCCCCTGATGCCTGTGCTCGCAGAGATGGAGATGAACGGTGTCTGTCTGGATACGGAATCGCTGAAAGAAACGTCAACTATTTTGACCAATCGGATGCTCGAATTAGAGAAACGCATCTACGAACTCGCAGGAGGACAGTTTAATATTGCCTCACCAAAGCAAGTGGGTGAAATCCTCTTTGACAAACTGAAGATTGTGGAGAAAGCCAAGAAAACCAAGACAGGACAGTATGTCACTTCTGAAGACGTACTCCAACAACTGCGCAACAAGCATGAAATCGTAGCAGATATCCTGGAGCACAGAGGGTTAAAGAAACTGCTTGGCACCTACGTTGACACCCTACCCTCTCTGATTAACAAGCGCACGGGCCATATCCACACCTCCTTTAATCAGACGATTACCGCCACAGGACGCTTATCGAGTAGCGACCCCAATCTGCAAAACATTCCCATCCGAGGCGAAGATGGAAAAGAAATACGCAAGGCCTTCGTGCCTGAACCTGGTTGTCTGTTCTTTTCAGCAGACTATTCGCAGATCGAATTGCGTGTGATGGCGCATCTCTCGCAAGATCCTCAGATGATAGAAGTGTTCCGTGAAGGCAAAGACCTCCACGCAGCCACAGCAGCGAATATCTACAAGAAACCTATCGAAGAAGTCACTCGCGATGAACGCACGAAATCAAAGCGAGCCAACTTCGGTATCATCTACGGCATCACCGTCTTTGGTTTGGCAGAGCGATTAGACATCCCACGCGACGAAGCGAAGATGCTCATAGACGGCTATTTCGCCACCTTCCCGCAGGTACATGATTATATGGAGAAATCAAAGGAAGTGGCTCGGCAGAAGGGCTATGTCACTACCCTCTTCGGACGCCGAAGATACCTCCCAGATATCAACTCACACAACGCCACCGTTCGTGGTTTTGCAGAGCGCAACGCCATCAATGCCCCCATCCAAGGTACGGCAGCCGATATCATTAAGGTAGCGATGATTCATATCCACGAGCGCTTCAAAAAGGAGGGAATCAAGAGCAAGATGATCCTTCAGGTACACGACGAACTCAACTTCTCTGTCTATCCAGAAGAGAAGGAAAAGGTAGAGCGCATCGTCATCGAAGAGATGCAGGCCGCCTTCCCCCTTATCGTTCCCCTTGTGGCTGATTCCGGCTTCGGGCAAAACTGGCTCGAAGCCCACTAAATAAAAAGGTCAGGTTTGAATGCCTGACCTTTATTCTATTTGATTTCTGAGATACTTCCTACCATCGACGATTTATCGAGTTGCGCCCCTCGCGGATTGCCGGCATATTCCAAGCCTCCGACACCAGAGACACGCCCTTTGATAAAGTCTGAGGCAAAGCATTTGATACCCCCTACTCCACTGACCACAGCCTCCACATGGAGAGCCTTCAGATCAACGGCATTGATGTTGCCCACACCACTGCAATCGTATCCGGCCTCCTCAGTCTTACCACTCAGTTTGATACTGCCTACACCACTGCACTTCACCTCTACTTCGCGAGCCCTAATCTGAGCCAGATCAAAGGCTCCTACACCAGAGTTGTCAATCTCCAGTTCATCAGTAGTCAGGCTGTCTGAACGGACATCAGCCGCGCCTGAGTTTTTCACTTTATGAAGGGTCGGCGTATAGACGATAATGGTGATATTGCTTGCATCGATATTGATATTATCCTTCGCGAAGTTAATCTCCAACTTACCGTGATCGTTATTGATGCTAAATAAATCGATATAGTTCTCGGGAGCCGACAGCGTCACACGGCTCTGGTTACTCTGCACCAGTTGGATATTACCCACCACATGACTTTCCACCTTGTCGAAAGCCTCCATCGGATACTTGTTCTTAACGATGTTCGAACTGGGTTCTATCCTTTCCGTACCCTCTCCAAGATTGACTGAACACGACGATGCTGAGAGCAGCATGGCTACCAACGCCAATAACAGATTTGTCTTCATATTCCTTCGCTTTTTTAGTTTCACTTTGTCTGTTTGACGTAACAAAGATACAAAAAGTTGCAAGATATTTGGATTTTTGCTCACTTAATCGTACCTTTGCACCCAAATATAAACGTTTATAAAGATAATGGCATTAAAATGTGGTATTGTCGGACTGCCGAATGTAGGCAAGTCCACATAAACACGAGAAGAAAAAACAATGAAGAAACTCGTCACCATCATCATACCTGCCTATAATGAAGAGGCGTCGCTCACGGCTCTCTATGAGCAATTGCGTCAAGTAACCTCCACCCTTGACAACTATCTCTTTGAATTCCTTTTCATCAACGATGGCAGCACGGATGCCACGCAAACCATCCTGCAGCAGTTGTCAGCCAATGATGCAAGGATAGCCTATGTGGAACTTTCGAGAAACTTCGGCAAGGAAAGTGCAATGTTGGCAGGTTTTGACTATGCTAAAGGTGATTGTGCAGTCATTATGGATGCTGATTTGCAGCATCCGCCTATCGTCATTGGTCAGATGCTACAAAAATGGGAAGAGGGATATGAGGATGTCTATGCACGCCGTCTGACCCGTGGTAAGGAGAGTTGGCTGCGCCGCTGGCTCACCATGAGGTTTTATAACTTTTTAGCCAATAGTTCACGCTTTGAAGTACTTCAGAATGTGGGCGATTTCCGGTTGATAGACCGCAAATGCATTGAGGCTCTCAAACAACTTCGCGAGACTGAACGCTACACTAAGGGATTGTTCAGTTGGATTGGCTTCAAGAAGATTGATGTAGCCTTCGAACAGGGAGAGCGTTTGTACGGCAAGAGCCATTGGAACCTATTTCAGTTAGGAGGATTAGCCATCGAGGGCATCACCAGTTTCACAACAGCACCACTGCGGCTGGCCACCATATTAGGTTTCGCAACAGGCTTCTGCGCTATCATCTATATGATATGGACGCTGATAAAGGTGATTGTCTGGGGTGATCCTGTGGCTGGCTACCCTACCCTGATATGCGTCATGCTGCTCCTTGGGTCTGTTCAACTCATCTGCTTAGGCATCATGGGTGAGTATCTCGGGCGACTCTTCAACGAATCCAAACATCGTCCCAACTATTTCGTTTCTTCCTATCAGGAGTCGCAAAACAAAGAGGCATGACGGCTGCAGAGCGGAAATTTCCAAATAAATTTGCATTTTCGCTCGCTTATTCGTACCTTTGCACCCAAATATAAACGTTTATAAAAGAAAATGGCATTAAAATGTGGTATTGTGGGACTGCCGAATGTGGGCAAGTCCACCTTATTTAATTGTTTGTCGAGTGCGAAGGCACAGGCAGCAAACTTCCCCTTTTGTACGATTGAGCCCAACGTGGGTGTGATCACCGTTCCTGATGAGAGACTGACGAAACTCGCCGAGTTGGTGCATCCGGGGCGTATCGTGCCTGCCACCTGTGAGATCGTTGATATCGCAGGTCTGGTGAAGGGTGCTTCGAAGGGTGAGGGACTTGGCAATAAGTTCTTGGGAAATATCCGTGAGACAGATGCAATCATCCATGTGCTCCGTTGTTTTGAGGATGAGAATATCACCCACGTGGATGGCACCATCGATCCCATCCGCGACAAGGAGATTATCGATACAGAGTTGCAACTAAAAGACCTCGAGACCATTGAGAGCCGTCTCGCCAAGACGGAGAAAGCCGCTGCTGCCGGCAATAAGGACGCAAAGATAGAGGTCGCTGTCTTGAAGGCCTATAAGGAGGTGCTGGAACAGGGTAAGAACGCCCGTATCGTAGAGTTTGAGACAAAGGACGAACAGGACTGTGCCCGTAATCTGTTCCTGCTCACTTCGAAGCCCGTGCTCTATGTCTGCAACGTCGGTGAGGCTGACGCCAAGAGCGGCAACGACTTTACGAAGAGGGTAGGGGAGTTGGCTCAGGAAGAAGGTGCTGAAATGATGATCATCGCCGCCAAGACAGAAGAGGATATCGCAGAACTCGAGAGTTACGAGGACAAGCAGATGTTCCTCGAAGAATTAGGGTTGGAGGAGAGCGGTGTGAACCGCCTCATCAAGAAGGCCTACGCCCTATTGAACCTCGAGACATTCATCACCGCTGGTGAGATGGAGGTGAAGGCCTGGACCTATAAGAAGGGCTGGAAGGCACCTCAGTGTGCTGGTGTCATCCACACCGATTTCGAAAAGGGCTTTATCCGCGCCGAGGTCATCAAGTATGACGACTATATCCAGTATGGCTCTGAGGCTGCTGTCCGTGAGGCAGGTAAACTGGCCGTCGAGGGTAAGGACTACATCGTTCAGGATGGCGATATTATGCATTTTAGATTCAATGTGTAGCATATAATTACGCCATCCTTAACATGTTCAGGGCATTGTCACTCATCCTGCTGTCACTGATGCCAACGCTCTTGGCTGCAGTTCAGACTTTTCCTGAAAAGAAACTTGAGACAGAACTGCTTCCCTGTCTGAATATTCCGCGAGCCGGACATGCTACGCTGATTGTAGGCGGCAGGCTAACGGTTATAGGTGGCCACACCCTAGGCTTCGTTCCCACAGCCACAGCCGAGTATTATGCCGATGGCGAGTGGCACCTGATGTCCACCGTCTATACCCACGACCAGGGACTCTACGTGCCGCTTAGCGATAGTCGGGTGCTGATAGGCGGTGGCCACGAGCAAAACTTGGGCATAGGGCAGCAATTCTCAGTCGAAATGTATCACCCAGACAGCTACACCTTCGAGGGCTACGGCTGCTTAGATCAGAAACGATGCTTTGCCAACGGCATAGAACTGGATAGCGGTCAGGTTATCATCAGCGGCAACTGGTATGCTGACGATGCCATAGAAGTCTATAAAGGCGAACGGCTCTTCTCCCCACTGCGAACGGTATCACAGATGCGCTCCAAGCCCTACATGCTGCGCACAGCAAAGGACAACGCCATCATCTTCAGTGCCACCGATGAGCACGACAACCTCATAGATAACATCATCGTCGACCGTGTAAAAGGCGAACCCTTCACTCCGCCACTCTTCAACACCTGGCGCCCCAGAAGACTTGACTTTCCTCCACGCTGCGACGATGGCCGTATAGGCAACTATGCCTATCTGTTCACCGTAGAAGACAGTACTGGACAAATGGCAATAGCACGGACACAAGGCGAGGCTATCGACCTACTGCCCACATCGTGTCCCGTTCCTATGAAATATCACGGCCAGCACATCAACTACTTCACCCCCGTCATTGCCGACCGGAAGGCAGGCCGTGCCTACATCACGGGCTTCACCAGCGACCATATTCTCTGCGTGCTCTGTATAGAGTACAAGCACTCTCCTGCCCAACTTACACTATACTGCACAGAACTGCAAGACAGCTTAGGACTGAACATCCCGGTACTCAACACCGATGGCCATCTGATTATGGCGGGTGGAACTATTGAGAGCAACTTCGCCCCCCTTTCCTCTGTCCTGCTGCTGAAAGTAGGAAACAGGGCGGAAACGGCAACCACCGGTAAAAGCAGTCACTCTTTTTGGCTTTGGATAATAACTGGCGGTGTCACACTACTACTCATAGCCATAGTGCTAGCCTACAAGACACGCAAGAAGAGCGAGACGGCGCATCCTACTGTTCAGTCCACCACAAAAGAAAACAATGAAGTCAAGCCAGACAATCTGACTGCTGCAAGTTCCAAAGAACTCATGCAGCGCATCAACCAACTCATGCTGGCAGAGCAGTTATTCCTTCTGCCTGAACTGAAGATACAGGACATTGCCCAGCGGCTGAACACCAACCGCACCTACATCTCCGACACTATCAGGGCCGTCGAGGGTTGTTCTTTCATCCAATATGTCAATACCCTGCGTGTAGACTATGCCAAACAACTGCTGCAACAGCATCCTTATATGAAAATCTTGGAAGTGACCACCCGTTCGGGCTTCTCTACCGATACCTCCTTTTTCCGAACGTTCAAGGCAATTACCGGCATGAGTCCCAAAGAATGGGCGGCTAAATTTACAGAAAAATGACTTACAATTGTGTTTTTGTAAGTCGATTTTGTTATTTTGTAAGTCTTTGTTCCTGTATTTCTCTTATATTTGCAGCAATATTTCACTAAATATAAGAAGACTATGACAGACAAAGCAAAAAGATGGATGTTCATGGCACTTACAATGCTGTGCATCGGCGGGCTTTTGGCGGCCTGCGGCAAGGATGACGATAAGGAGAAGGGTAACGACCCAACTCCGACCCCATCGGACAAGACCATCGTCAGCAAGGAGTATAAGGACTATCTGACGAGCAGCCAGATGAAAAGCGACGTGGAGACCACTATCGAGGGAGCAATGAAACTGGAGGCCCTGAAGTGGGAAATGTACAAGAACTTCACCAATAATTTCCAACTGGAAGGCATCAAGGAGTACGACCCTTGGAATACCCCCGACTGGGACCACTTCTACGAGTTGGCTACTGAGTTCGGACAGAACGCCGACCGCTATATAGAGGCCATGCAGAACCTCCACGACAAAGGCGTGCTTACCTCGAACACGCCGAAGACCAGAATGTTTACTGCCGTCGTAGGAGGATACCTCAAGGTAAAGGATGCGCTCTATGAAGGCCAGGAAAAGGTTCTCAACACCATGAAGCAGCCAGGCATGAACAACAATCAAAAGTGGGAGGAAATGTTCAACAGCCTACAGTATAGCCGTGACCGCCTGGGGTGCGACAACTGGCATGACTGGCGCAACAAACTTGTGAACCGCGAGGCAGGAATCATTGAATCTACTGAAATTTTCGAACAGTTGAGCCAGAACAATACAGATTTCAAAATGGCTGCTACAGAGGCCGGCTATGGCAACGACCCCGTGGCTGAGAGCACACGCAAAGTGGGCGGAAAACTACTTGAAGCATCTGTCGATGTCTATGGTGCTGCTGCCGCTACAGGTAGCGGAGCCATCAGTCTGGCCAAAGATGCCTACGACGTGGTGAATGCCACAGGCAACTTGGTGAAATCAGTAAAGAACGGAGACAGTCAGGGTGTGCGCGATGCCATCACTACGTATGCCACGGTGGCTGCCGGACATGTGGGTGGCGATCAGAACAACTACGTTTATACCGAGACCTTCAACGCCGTGCAGACTGCGTACAAGAACACTATCGAAAAAAACCTGAGCGAGGCAGAGGCTGCCGAGAACGGAGCCAACGCAGAGACGGGTGCTGGTGTTATTGAAGTGGAAGATAAGGACACCAAATCACCTGGTAACACCGTCTTCGTTCAAGGCCCAGAAGGAAAGACCAACATTGGTCTAGGCAAGGGTGGCAAGACCAAAGTTCCCATCAGCGGATCGGGCACTCACAAAGTTACCACCATCGACAGCACTGGCGACAAGAACACCACCGACGTGAAGGTTAACAAGAAGGGAACCACCACAAAGATTGAGGTGAAAACCAACGAATCTGAACTCATTGACGCACAAGAGGAGGACAAGTACGACTGGGACATTGAGACCGATCCCGAAGAACTGGTGTTCAGTGCCGATGCCGATATGAAGGTGTTAACTGTCTACACTGAGTACAGGATAATTATTCCTTCAACGAACGATGACTGGATTGATGTTGATATCAATGCTCACAACGTCTACGTCTCTGTCACAGAGAATAAAACGGGCAAGGTTCGTAAGGGCCAGGTCCTTCTACAATGCTCGGACGACGGCAAGAAAGTACTGAAGACTGCAACCGTCAACGTGACGCAGATGACTCCCGAGGCCCAAGACCTCTCGTTCATCAACTTCAACAAACTGCAAATGGAGATAACCACTTGTTGTGTGAGGAATCTTACGGATTATTTCAATGTAAAATTCAATCACGATGAACTCTCCATCACACGCAAGAGTGATGATTTATACAGCGTCAGCGCACGTCGTGTAGAGAACAAACGTGTCAGTATTATTTATGGTTATGATGATGACAAAGACAGAGACTTACAGCCCGATCCCAACTATTACGTTACTCCTGATATACCCTACGGAACACAATTCGAGATTAACTTTGACATAGAGGCTGCTGCACCCTGGCTGATGATCGATGAGAACAACTTCCGTATCACCAACCTCAAAATCAAAGGATACCATAAAACACTTCAGGAGAATGTTTATACCGATGATGATATTGGCAAGGACTATTACACTTGGTTCGAATATTCCTGTTCAGGACTTGGTATTGATGACATAGCAGGCTGGGACAAAACAAGCACATCAGTTACGCTTAGCAGCCAAATGCAAGAATGCGGCAACACAGACGAAGACAACAACTATGTGGAGCAATTCTATCCCTTCTCTGCCAAATT
The DNA here is from genome assembly GCA_017518935.1 of Prevotella sp. GTDB lineage: Bacteria > Bacteroidota > Bacteroidia > Bacteroidales > Bacteroidaceae > Prevotella. The sequence goes on along the minus strand of JAFWTK010000320.1, from coordinate 1,294 downwards.
AACAGAAAAAATCACTTATGTCGATCCAGTTTTCGAGGAACAGGAGTACAAGGATGAAGAAGGAAATACAAAAAAGAGAACTGTCCTTGTTGGCTACGAAAAGAAAACAGATACATGGTCTGAAGAGGAACAAGACAGGTATAAACTGAGTAGTTCCATCAAACTGAGTTGGTATTAATACATCTTGGCACTAAGTAGCCACTTGGTAGCAGTAAACAACAACTTTCGGGTGAATCGCTTGGCGGTTCGCCCTTTTTTTTGTACCTTTGTCGCGAAATTATTGTCATACAACATGAACCATTTACTGAACTATATCATTTGGAACCCGGATCTTGAGGCGTTTCATATTGGCCCTATGACGGTGCGCTGGTACGGACTGATGTGGATCATCGGACTGGCACTGGCCTATCTCGTCGTGAAGCGGCTCTATAAGGAGCAGAAGATCAAGGATGAACTCTTTGATCCGCTCTTTATCTACTGTTTCTTCGGCATCCTGATTGGAGCACGTCTGGGGCATTGCATCTTCTATCAGCCAGAGGACTTTCTGACCTCTTGGAAGGGCTTTGTGGAGATGCTGCTGCCTATCCACTTCGGCAACGATGGCAGTTGGCTAGGTAAGACGTTTGGCTTCTTCCTGACAGGTTATGCAGGCTTGGCCTCACATGGTGGCACATTGGGTCTGATAATAGCCCTCTGGCTCTATGTCCGCAAGACGAAACTCAGCATCTGGACCGTACTCGATAACATCGCTATCGCCACAGGTACCACAGCCTGTTTCATCCGCTTGGGCAACCTGATGAATAGCGAAATTATTGGCAAGATCACAGACGTGCCCTGGGCCTTTATCTTCGAGAAGGTAGATAGTATGCCTCGCCACCCAGGACAACTGTATGAGGCTATCGCCTACGCTATCCTCTTTGGTATTATGTGGTATCTGCATAAGAAGATGACCGAGAAGATTGGCACAGGCTGGTATTTCGGCTTCTGTCTGACGTACATCTTCACCTTCCGCTTCTTCATCGAGTACACCAAGGAGATCCAAGAGCCCTTTGAGGCCTCTCTCCCGATTGATATGGGACAAATCCTCTCGATTCCCTTCATCATCCTCGGAGTCTATTGCACGGTTAAGGCTAAAAAACAAGCATTATGAAACATATAAATTATTCTATTATTATTGCGTTATTTCCACTCATTTTTGTATCCTGCGGAAAATCAGATGACCCAGAACTTACACCAGAACCAAATAAGATTATTTCAATTGTAGGCCATAGGGCACTCATACAAAGTGAAGGTT
>JAFWTK010000319.1 GCA_017518935.1 Prevotella sp. | reverse complement strand
CATTACACTCAGAGATAACCGTCAGTAAGGCTAAGCGTGACACCATCATCGGGCTGCCAGAACAAATGAAGAAGGTTTTCCCAAACCTCCAATCCTATACTCTCATTCCCACCAACCCGTCATTGTGGGAGCAACAGCCCATGACCGAGGCATACGGATTTGACAATCTTTATTCTATGATAGACTATCAGACAGAGGTAGATCCCCAAAATGACGGTTTCCTGACAGACGGTATGATCTTCAGATATGCCTCATCTAAAGACGATGCGATGCCACAGCCATTCTTCTCTTTGATACTAACGATGTCCATGCATCAGCCATATGAGTCGTTCGAGAAACACGGGTTTGAGGTGACTGATCCCAACTTGCCACAACGATACAAGAACTACCTGAACAGTTGTCACTATTTTGATATGCAGATTGGCAAGTATCTCGAAGACCTGAAAGCCAAAGGGCTATATGACAATAGCCTGATTATCATCGTAGCCGACCACGATGCCCGTGCAAGATATTTAGATATGGAGGGCAAGATATCAGATGACATCCCCATCTACATCATCAATGGCGGTTTCAATCCCACAGATGCATGGCAAGGAGAGTGTAACCAGTTGGATGTTTACACGACCATTATGGACATCATGGGCATAGATAGTAAATGGCGTGGATTAGGACACACCTTACTCAACAAAGATTATCAGAACTCTGTTACGACAGAGGCGCAAGAACTGTCAGACCTGATCATTTATAGCAATTATTTCGGTACGAAGGACAGTGAATAGAGCGTGAAAAAAGTTGTGATTATTATATCTCTCATTCTTCTCGTGACCATCATCATCTGGTGGCGTGCTCCCATTTTGGGCAACGAATTAACCAAGCAGACCATATACGTAGGACTATTGGATGTATGGCATGGCTCATCAACAGATGACAAAGCCTATGCTATGTGGATTGACGATGACAGTACCATCGGTGTATTTCAGGTGAAAAAGATTGCTGATGCAGTAGGTATCCCGCCCTATTTCGCTGTCATTGCAGACAAAATGGAACCAGAGGTGGCGGACTCATTGGCATCCTGGCAGCATCAAGGTGCCGGCATCGTGTTGCATGGGCTGCACCATGAACGATGGTGGGACTGGAATGCATCTCAGATTGAAGCGGATATCCGTCAAAGTTATCAGAGACTTCATGAACAAGGGTTTGACACAGCGAAAATCATGAAACTAGTCATTCCACCCCATGGCTGCAATAACAGAACTATCAGAAAAGTCATTGCGCAACAGGGATGCAAGATGATATCTGGTGCCTCCCTCATCAATCCTGACCGACATGTGTTCCAGTTCGGACGTATAGGCATTGGCCCTGATACCGATTTAGACAAGATGCGTGAAATGCTGCAGAAGGCCTATGAAAGGAAGGCGTTTGTCATATTCGGTACCCACTCCTCCATCCCAGAAATTTTCTCCATTGAGAAGACACAGGAAGTATTACAGATTGCCAAGGAGATAGGGTTTTGTTTTGACATCAACGACTAAAAGGTCCATCTGTCAACCTTTCTTATCAGCGCGTCTATCCCAAGTACAGCAAAGAATTTTTTCCTGACGGCTTCTATTGTCGCGCATACGACAAAGATAACAAGACATAACCCAATAACTATAAATGGGTATGTCAACTCATTACAATAAGACGGCAACGATAGCGTGTTCCACAGCCACTCACGAACCAGCAGATGGTCGTGAATCAAATAAACGCCAAAGGTATATGGTGCTGCATTAACGAGAACACGCCATATGCCTTTCTCTGGAATCTGTAGTTGGCGCACTAAGACAAATACGGCAACTGACAAGAACAAAACAAGACCATTATAATTCAACCAATAAAGAGAAATGCTTCCATCATGATATCCACCGATGACTTCACACACCAGAATTAGCAATGTTAGTAATAGAACCATCATTGACAAGCGTCCCATAGGAACTTTCTTGAGATGATGCTTGACAAAGCCTGCTATCATAAACAAATAGGCAAAGGACCATACGGAATTGCCATGGGCTACATAGAATCTCTTACCCAAAGGAAAATCTGGAATAATAGAGAGGCAGATAAAAGCACCACCTATCAGAAGAACTAAGTATTGTCGGTAAGTGAGTTGACGAGCCAATAATGCCAAAAATGGAGACAGAATAAGCAAACCTAGAAACTGTGTCACAAACCAATAGGCATCAGAACTAATCGGAAAAAGGCTCTTACCTACTGATATGGCATTAAAAGGCTCTAAAGCCAAAGCCATAAACAATACCGTTATGATAAAAGAATAAAAACAGGCATAAGACCATGTCCGTACTATCCTGCTCGGCTTGAAATCCAAATCCACAAGAAAATAGCCAGAAATCATCACGTAGAGATTCACCGCTATACTACTGAAAACCAGCATGAAGTCAGAAAACAACACATTCGAAAGAGCAATCGAATCATCAGTATTATAACCATAGCCTCCGACACCATGTGTGAGACAATGATAGACAACAATGAAAAACATTGCCACAGTTCTCAATACTTCAAAATTGGTTTCTCTCTTCATTTTGACTATATTTTCTGCAAAAGTAAATAAAAAAAGTGATAAATCAAAGTTTTTCCTCGTTTTTATGTAACTTTGACTTGCGTCGAACTTACCATGCACTCGGAAATGAAAAGAAAAACAGTTTTCCTTTTGCATTTCTCTCGTTTTTTCGTAACTTTGCATCCATGAAAGAAAGAATCATTATATCCTTACTGGCTATTATTGGACTTGTTTCCTGTAAAAGCAATCATGAGGGGAAAACAGTAATCTGTATTCCCGTTTACGGCCAGAGTCTGGCATTGGGAGTGGATGCCGAGCGAATTACCGATTTTGACTCATTGGCTAATTATGCTTGTGGACGTATTGTTACCGAAAACTTGGATCACAGGTATGGTTATTATGACACTGACGAAACGAAGTTGTTCATCAAGAAACTGTTTCGTCATCAAAAACATTCCAATGAACTTTCAGTATATTCGATGGCCCAATGGCTAACTGACAACATTGGAGAAGACACGCTGATATGTATCTTTCCTGGGGGACAAGACGGTACCATCATTGCTAATTTGGGGAAAGAATCCAAACCATATCAAAAACTGATAAAAGACATAAAGACTGCCTATAAATCTGCTCGTGGTAATGGTTGGGAATTTGAGGTGCCAGCCCTCTGTTGGATGCAAGGAGAGACGGATGTGAACAGTTATCCAGGAACCAACTATCGGCAATTACTATTACAGTTCGTTGAAGATATCAATAAAGATGTTAAACAAATCACAGGACAGAAAAAAGATATTGAGATAATATGTTACCAAACTAACTCACTTACCAGAGCAGAACGTTTTAATCCGTTAGAGTTTAAATGTATCGAAACAGAAGTGGCTCAGACCCAATTTGAACTCATCCGTGACAATCCTCTCTTCCATGCAAGTGGACCTACCTATCCTTACGACTGCGTCAATGATATTATACACATCGACGGAATAGGGCAGATGAAGCATGGTGGTCGGAGTGGTCGGAGGGACGGAATGGGCGGAGGGACGGAATGGTCGGAGGGACGGAATGGACGGAGGGGACGGAATGGGCGGAAACGGCGGGGCGCCAGCCTTTTGACAAGACTG
>JAFWTK010000318.1 GCA_017518935.1 Prevotella sp. | reverse complement strand
TGATTACCTTTGCACCCGATAAACGTTAAGAGTTAAATGATTACTCCTGCAGAATATATACAGTTAAAGGCTTTCGCCCGTCAGGATGGTGCCCTGTTGGCTCTGCTCTTAGTGGCGGTATTCTTATTATATATAATAGGTGTATCGAACCAGATATTGGGTCTGGCGGCTATCTTGCTGTTATTCTATGTTCCCTTCTTCGTCGGCAAGCGTCTGGGGAAGTTCCGTGACTATGGTCGCGAGGGACTGATCTCGTTCCGTCGTGGCTATGCTTATACCGTACTGGTGTTCTTCTATGGCGGCATCCTCTTTGCTGTGGCACAGTATCTCTATTTCGCATTCATGGACAATGGGTTCCTGTTGAGTCAGTTTTCAAAGATGGTCACCTCCGAGGAAGGTAAGGCGATGTTGCAGCAGTATGGTATGCAGCAGATGGTCGACGAGAGTCTGCACGAGATGGCCAATATCCGTCCGATAGACTATGCACTGAACATGCTGACCATCAATATCTGTATGGGTTTTATCCTGGGTATTCCTATCAGTCTGGTGATGCAGAGGACAAAATTGTAGATTGTTAATTGTAAAATTGTAAATGTCTTGATGGATATATCAGTCGTTATACCTCTTTATAATGAAGAGGAGTCGATACCAGAACTCTACGAGTGGATAGAGCGGGTGATGAAGGAGAACGGATTCAGTTATGAGGTGATCTTCATCAATGACGGTTCTACGGACCGCTCGTGGGAGATTATCAGTGAACTGAACCAGAAGAATCCTAATGTGGTGAAGGGCATCAAGTTCCGCAGAAACTACGGCAAGAGTCCTGCGCTCTATTGTGGCTTTGAACAAGCACAGGGCGACGTGGTCATCACGATGGATGCCGATCTGCAGGATTCGCCTGATGAGATCCCCGGACTCTATAAGATGATCAAGGAAGAGGGTTATGACCTTGTGAGCGGCTATAAGCAGAAACGTTACGACCCGCTGTCGAAGACCCTGCCCACGAAACTCTTCAACGCCACAGCACGGAAGGTGAGCGGTATCAAGAACCTGCACGACTTCAACTGCGGTCTGAAAGCCTATCGCAAGGCGGTGGTGAAGAATATCGAGGTGTATGGTGAGATGCACCGTTATATTCCCTATCTGGCCAAGAATGCTGGTTTCAACAAAATCGGTGAGAAGGTGGTGCAGCATCAGGCCCGTAAGTACGGTTCGTCGAAGTTTATGGGACTGAACCGTTTTGTGAACGGCTACCTCGACCTGCTGACACTCTGGTTCCTGAGCACCTTCGGCAAGAAGCCGATGCATGTTTTCGGATTCTTAGGCACATTGATGTTCTTCGTGGGTTTTGTGGCTGCCTTCTGTATTGGTGCCGATAAACTCTGGTGTCTCTACAACCATATTCCGCAGCGGTTGGTGACAGACTCGCCGTATTTCTATATCGCTCTGACGATGATGATCATCGGTACCCAGTTGTTCCTGACGGGTTTCGTGGCCGACTTGGTGAGTCGTTCGTCGAGTGGGCGCAATGACTATCAAATCGAGGAAACGATATGAGGAAACTGTTGCTCTTCGTCGTTGTTGTGTGGCTGACGGCCTGTTCTACCATTGATTGTCCAGTGGAGAATACGGTGGCCGTGCAGTACGAAATCCGCGATAAGGCAGGGAACGAATTGTCTATCACGGATTCCCTGTCAATCATATCCACACGCCAAGATGGAGATTACATCATTCTTAATAGGTTGAGCAACAAGTCTTCATTCAGCATTCCCATCAGTTATGCTTATCCAGAGGATGTCCTCTATTTCTGCTTCAAGAATTTAGATAATGATTCAATCGTGGTTGATACGGTGTGTATCGAGAAGGATGATTTCCCTCATTTTGAGTCCGTTGACTGTAATGCATCATTCTTCCACGAAATAACCAATGTGCAGTATACTAGGCATTATATCGATTCGCTCGTACTTCTTAACAAATCAGTGACTTATGACCAGACGACCGTCCATTTCCGTCTTGTTCCGAAGCGTAGCGATTAGTCTGCTGTTGCTGATGTCGGCTACAGGCGCCTCGGCACAATGGAAGTTCTTCACATTGCAGAAGGACTCTGTTCCGTTGTTCCGTGGCTTTGCCGTCTCTTTCGACCTGGTGGGATTTGCATCGATGCAGTTGTCTGATCATGGGGAGTATGAAGGCGCCTTCCGTGTGAATATCCACGATGAGTGGTTTCCGATTGTGGAGATCGGCTATGGCAAGGCCGACCATGAGACTGACGAGGTGACGCGTATTTCCTATAAGACACAGGCTCCGTATTTTCGCATCGGTGTCGATAAGAACCTGTTGAAGGATAAGCATGGACCTTATCGTCTGTATGGTGGACTGCGTTATGCTTTCACTTCCTACAAGGTGAGTCTGGACTGTGAGGACCTTGTTGATCCAGTATGGAACCGGGGTGCGGACTTTGGTGTGAAGGATGAACCATGCAGTTATCACTGGTTAGAGGCTGTACTGGGTGTCGATGCGAAGATCTTCGGTCCTTTGCATTTAGGTTGGAGTGTCAGATATAAGCGTCGCATTGCCCATAAGGACGGTGACTTAGGACGCACCTGGTATGTGCCGGGCTATGGCCTTGAAGAAGACACCCGCCTTGGTGGCACATTCAATGTAATCATCGATATATGAACAAGAAGAAACTGATCTGGCAACTGCCTTTCCTGTTGCTTCTGATAATCGGTACGGTGCTGATTATCCGTCAGCAGCGGAATATGCCTTATCAGAAGAATACGGGGCTGGTATTCGGGACAGTTTATAATCTGACCTATCAGTGTGATTCCGATTTGAACGAAGGTGTCCTGGCTGAGTTGCAGAAGGTGGACAATTCCCTGTCGCCATTCAATGAGAAGAGTATAATTACTGCTGTTAACCAGAATAAAGATGTCAGACTCGACGAGATGTTCCTGACGGTATTCAATAAGGCAATGGCAGTATCAGAGGATACGGAGGGTGCTTTTGATATCACGGTGGCTCCATTGGTAAATGCCTGGGGCTTTGGGTTTAAGAACGGTATTGAACCTACCCGTCAGCAAGTAGACAGCCTGCGCCAGATTGTTGGCTACAAGAATGTGTCTCTAGTCGATGGGAAAGTCATCAAACAAGATCCTAGGATGATGCTCGACTGCTCAGCCATCGCCAAGGGTTATGGCACAGATGTGATAGCCAACTATCTTCGCAGTCGTGGCGTGAAGAACTTCATGGTGGAGATAGGCGGTGAGATTGTGACCAGTGGTGTGAACCCCCAGCGCCTGCCGTGGAAGATCGGTGTGACAAAGCCTACAGATGACTCTCTCTCTGTAAGCCAAGAGATGCAGACGATTCTTAATGTTACAGACAAGGCGATGGCTACCAGCGGCAACTATCGCAGATTTTATTATAAGGGCGGTCAAAAGTTTGCCCATACCATTGACCCCAAGACGGGCTATCCAGTACAGCACAGTCTGTTGTCGGCTACGGTGCTTGCCAAAAACTGTACCACTGCTGATGCCTATGCCACCTCGTTTATGGTGATGAGTATCGAACGGGCCCAGAAACTGTTGGAGCGACATCCTGAACTGATGGCCTATTTCATTTATAGTGACGCGAAGGGTGACTTGGCTGTATGGTTCTCCCCTTCGCTGAAAGACAAGATTCTAGAGTAGGAGAGAGGCGATGGCAACCCTGCAGATATTCGACAAACTGCTCCAGTTTCCCCTGTTTCAGGGTATGAGCCGTGATGATCTGGAACTCGTGGCTGGACATACCCGTTTTGGGTTCGTCAAGGTGCCGCAGGGAAAGACAATTGTCAAGGAGGGAGCCGCCTGCACACATCTTTATTTCCTGATCAATGGAACCATCCGCGTGGAGAGCCGTTCCGATGACCGTTCTTATGCGGTCATTGAACAGATGCAGGCACCTTTTATCTTACAACCAGAGGCTATCTTCGGCTATCAGCAGGTTTATACCCAGACGATTGTGGCTCAGACGGATACCAATTTCATCACCATACAAAAAGATGAGGTGGTGCGGCTCTCGGAGGATTTCTTGGTGTTCCGTTTGAATCTCCTGAATATCTTTGCCACTCAGACCCAGAAACTCTCCCATCAACCTTGGCGTCGTTATCCGCAGTCACTCCGTGAACGACTTGTCAGGTTTTTTGTTCAACATTGTGTCTATCCGGCAGGACCCAAAATATTTCATATCCTGATGAACCAGTTGGCTGGTGAACTGAACGACAGTCGCTTGAATGTCAGTAAAGTGCTGAATGAGATGGAAAGGGAGAATCTGATTGTTTTGCACAGAGGGCGTATTGAGATTCCCTTGTTGGAGCGTATTTTGATGTCGTAGAGGGCCGCTTTCAACATTTTTAAGGCGTAATCCTTTTGGAAATCAGAAATTATTAGTATTTTTGCACGCTGAAAAGTGAAGTATGTTATGAGTGAAGAGAAAAGACTCAACCCCTTTTTCGAGAAATACAATACACCGCACGACACGGTGCCCTTTGACCGTATCCGTTTGGAGGACTATGAGGAGGCGTTTATGGAGGGTATCCGTCGTGACGAGGAACAGATAGACAAGATTGTCAACAATCCCGAGAAACCAACTTTCGACAATACCATCATCAGTGTGGATGACGAGAAGGATGGTGAGGGCTATTATGACCTGTTGAGTCGTGTCAGTACTGTTTTCTTCAATCTGTTGTCGGCTGAGACCAACGATGAGATGGATGCCCTGGCCCAGAAGATGAGTCCAATCCTGACGAAGCATGCCAATGATATCCGACTCAACGAAAAACTGTTTGAGCGTATCAAATATGTGCATCAGCATCATCGTAAGTTGACGCCAGAGGAAAAAATGCTGCTCGACAATTGCTATGATGGTTTTGTGCGGAGTGGTGCACTCCTGGATGCTGCTGGGAAGGAACGCCTGCGCCAGTTGACGGAGGAGGCATCAATACTCGGACTGCAATTTTCGCAGAACTTGTTGAAGGAGAATAAAGCCTTTACTTTGCATATCACTGATGAGGCACAACTGGACGGGCTGCCTGACTCTGCCTGTGAGGCAGCAGTGCTGGCCGCGAAGGAACAGGAGAAGGATGGTTGGGTGTTCACGCTCGATACCCCTTCGTATTCGCCCTTTATGACCTATTCCACCCAGCGTGAACTCCGTCGGCAGATGTATATGGCGAAGAATACCGAGTGTATCCGCGACAATACGGAGAATAATCTTGAAATCTGTAAGCGACTCATCAACCTGCGTCGCGAACTGGCACAGTTGTTGGGGCATAAGACCTATGCCGACTACGTGCTGAAGCACCGGATGGCGGGCAATGTGCGCAATGTCTATAAACTCCTTAATAATCTCATCACTGCCTATAAGCCTTCCGCCATCAAAGAGGTTGCCGCCATTGAGAAGATGTTTTTGAAGGATGTGAAGGGTAAGACCATGCAGCCATGGGACTTTGGCTTCTATTCGCACAAACTCCAGTTGCAGAAATACAACCTCGACGCAGAGATGTTGAGGCCCTATTTTGAACTGTCAAAGGTCATTGATGGCGTATTTGGACTGGCCCATCGTCTGTATGGCATCACCTTCAAGGAAAACAAAGATATCCCCGTTTACCATCCTGACGTGAAGGCCTACGAAGTGTTCGACAAGGACGGCTCGTATCTGGCAGTCTTCTATGCCGACTTCCATCCCCGAAAAGGTAAACAGGGTGGTGCCTGGATGACGGAATACCAGAGTCAGTGGAAGGAACGTGTCGACACGAAGAAACCCTTCGGCCCTGACAACTGTAAGAATATCAGACCCCATGTCAGTGTGGTGATGAATCTTACCAAACCGACAGAAGAGAAACCAGCCCTGTTGACACTCGGTGAAGTGGAGACTTTCCTGCATGAGTTTGGCCATTCCCTGCACGGGATGTTCGCCAATACCCGTTTTGAGAGTCTGAGTGGTACAAACGTCTGGTGGGATTTTGTGGAACTGCCTTCACAGTTTATGGAGAACTTTGCCATCGAAAAAGAGTTCCTGCGTACCTTCGCCTTCCATTACCAGACGGGTGAACCCATTCCTGATGAACTGATAGACCGCATCCGCCGAAGCCGTAACTATAATGTGGCCTACGCCTGCCTGCGTCAGGTCAGTTTCGGTTTGCTCGATATGGCTTACTATACCAAGAAGGATGAGTTCACCGATGATATCATTTCCTTCGAGAAGAAAGCCTGGGCAAAAGCGATGGTGACGGAACAGTTGCCAGATACCTGTATGACTGTGCAGTTCTCGCATATCATGGCTGGCGGCTATGCAGCAGGCTATTATAGTTATAAGTGGGCAGAGGTGCTTGAAGCCGACGCTTTCGCTGTGTTCAAGAAACATGGTATATTCAACCAAAAGACGGCTCAGCGTTTCCGTGATAATATCCTCTCGAAGGGTGGCACGGAGAACCCGATGGTACTCTATAAACGATTCAAGGGCGGTGAGCCCACGATTGATGCATTATTGAAACGCAATGGAATCAAAACAAAGAAAACTGGATGAACGCTATCTGAGGATGGCGCGGATATGGGCAGAGAACTCCTATTGCCAGCGTCGACAAGTGGGAGCCCTGGTGGTCAAGGACAAGATGATTATCAGCGACGGCTATAATGGTACGCCGAGTGGATTTGAAAATATCTGCGAGGACGAGAACAACGTGACCAAGCCCTACGTGCTTCATGCCGAGGCGAATGCCATTACCAAACTGGCCCGTAGCAACAATAATAGTGATGGTGCCACTATCTATATCACGGCCTCGCCCTGTATCGAGTGTGCCAAACTCATTATTCAGGCAGGTTTTAAACGGGTGGTCTATGGTGAGAAATACCGTCTTACTGACGGCATCGATCTCTTGAAACGAGCCGGAATCGAAGTAGTCTATTTAGAAGTATAATAGTTAATATGAATAAATCAAACCGTTTTGCTCCGCTTTGGATGGCTTTGTGTGTCGTACTCGGCATACTGGTTGGGACCTTTTATGCCAATCATTTCTCAGGCAACCGACTAAGCATCATTAACTCCAACGGCAGTAAACTCAACAACCTGCTCCACTATGTCAGCGATATGTATGTGGATACTGTCGATGTGAACGACTTGGTGGAGAAGGCGATGCCACAAATCCTCTCCGAACTCGATCCCCATTCCACCTATATCGCGGCGAAGGATGTACAGATTGCCAACGATGACCTGAAAGGCTCGTTCTCTGGTGTGGGTATTGAGTTTACTATCCGTCAGGACACCATCCGTGTGCAGAATGTCATCAGCAATGGCCCTGCTGAACGTGCAGGATTGGTGGCAGGCGATAAGATTGTTGAGGTGGACGACTCTGTCTTTGTAGGCAAGAAAGTAACGAACGAGGAGGCGATGCACCGTCTGAAAGGACCTAAGGACACGAAGGTGAAGTTGGGCATCATGCGTTGGGGCGAGAAGAAGGTACGTCATGTGACGGTGACCCGTGGCGAGATTCCTACCAAGAGTGTGACTGCCTGTTATATGCTCGACAAGGAGACTGGTTATATCAAGATTAAAAACTTCGGTGAGAATACCTATCCGGAGTTGCTGATAGCCCTTGCCAAACTCTCCCAGCAGGACTTTTCCAGTTTGGTTATTGATCTGCGCAGCAATACAGGTGGATATCTGGCCTCGGCCGTACAGATTGCCAATGAGTTCCTGTCGAAGGGTAAGTTGATTGTCTATACACAGGGTCGTAAATCGCCCCGTCAGGATTATCGCAGCGACGGGCGCGGCTCTTACCAGAACCTGCCCTTGGTGGTGCTGATTGATGAAGGCTCTGCCTCTGCCTCGGAGATTCTGGCTGGTGCCATTCAGGACAATGACCGTGGCACCATCATTGGGCGTCGCTCTTTTGGTAAGGGCTTGGTACAGCAGCCGATAGAGTTTTCCGACCATTCTATGATGCGTCTGACCATCGCCCGCTATTACAGTCCTTCGGGACGGTGTATACAGAAGCCCTATACTTCTGGTGCAGACCGTGAATATGAAGAAGACTTGCTCAGTCGTTATCAGCACGGAGAGTTCTTCTCACAGGACAGCATCAAGCACACAGGACCGGAATACCACACCAGTAATGGGCGTGTCGTGTATGGCGGTGGCGGTATCACACCTGATATCTTCGTTCCCGAAGACACGTTGGGTATCACCTCTTATTATAAGGAAGCATCGATGAGCGGACTCATTGTGCAGTATGCCTATCAGTATACCGACGAGAACCGCGCTAAACTCAAAGAGTTGAAGGATGGCAGGCAGTTGGAGGCCTATCTGAAACGACAGAATATTGTCGATAAGTTTGCTACTTTTGCCGACAAGAATGGTCTGAAACGTCGAAACCTGATGATTCAGAAGTCATATAAACTCTTGGAGCGCTACCTTTACAGCCGTATCATCTATAATATGCTCGACGAGCAGGCTTGGACGGAGTATCTGAATCAGGACGATCCTGCCATTATCCAGACGCTTCGCCTGTTCCACGAAGGCAAGGCCTTTCCCCAGTCGGAGAATACGGAGCAACCCAAGAAGGTGGCGATGACCTTTGACTATCGCGGTACCCATGTCACGGCAAACTTAGTGGCTCATGCGTAAGGATGAGTTGCGGCAACAGATGCGCCAAATCAAGCGACAGTACAACCAGCAGCAGTTGGAAGAACTGTCGCTTCCCGTCGTCGCTCGCCTGAGAGAACGATTGAAGAATGTACAGACCGTTGTGGCCTATTATTCTCTGCCAGACGAGGTGAATACTCATTATCTGATTGACGATCTGGTGGCCGGACATAAGACCGTATTGTTGCCAAAAGTGATTGATGACGAGACAATGGAACTGCGTCGATACAATGGTCGGCAGAACCTGAAAGAAGGCGTGCTCCACCTGTTGGAGCCTGACGGCGAGCCTTTTACCGACTATTCTCGTATTGATATTATGCTCGTGCCTGGTCTGGCCTTCGACGCAGCAGGCCATCGCTTAGGTAGAGGCCGTGGCTATTATGACCGCTTCCTCTCATCACTTATCACTTATCACTCATCATTTGTCACTTCTATCGGTGTCTGCTTCGACTTCCAGAAAGTGCCGGAAGTTCCCACAGACGTGCACGATGTTCCTGTGGATGAAGTAATCTAATGAAACCGTATGTCGGCAATCACCTGACTGCCTACATAGTCATTCAACCGTTTTACATAGTTTGAGCGTAGCATCGAGAGGTCTTGCCGCAGGGCTGGATTCGTCAGGTGCACGTAGAGTGTCTGGTTGCGGATAGTTACTCCATCCGTATAGTTGGCAATCATCTCGCCCGCCACCGTGGGCCAGGCTTCTATCAACCGCTTCTGCAACAGAGGCGTTTCCAGTCCCTGTTCCCGTAGATTCCTCAGAATCAGTTCCTTGATGCTTTTAACGTCTCTCTTGAACATGGCCTTCCTCTACATAGAATATTTTATAGTCGTGTGATGAGGCAGAGAGTATCTTGTCAAGATGGTCGCGGTTAGTGTCGGTAATAAAGATCTGTCCGAAATCGTTGCCAGCAACCAGATTCACAATCTGCTCCACGCGCTTGGCATCCAGTTTGTCGAAGATATCATCCAACAAGAGTAGGGGCGTGGTCTTTGAGTTGGTACGTTTCAGAAAATCGAACTGCGCCAACTTCAATGAAATTACGAATGTCTTATTCTGTCCCTGACTGCCCTCGCGCTTCATCAGGTGGTCGCCAATCATAAATTCCAGATCGTCGCGGTGGATGCCGTGCAACGAGTAGCCCACGGCACGGTCCTTCATCCTGTCGCGCTGTATCACCTCTAACAGTGGCCCCCGCTGACAGTGCGAGAGATAGTTGATGGCCACCCGTTCCCGATTGCCTGATATCGCCTCGTAGTATTGCTGGAAGATAGGCACCATCTCCCTTACGAAGGCATCCCTGCACTCATGGATCTGTTCACCCGCTATTGCCATTTGCTCTTCCCAGATGCTGATAACGTCGATGTTGGGCTCGTCATCGGCTTTCAGCATCGTATTGCGCTGTTGGAGAGCCTTGTTGTAGCGGTTCAGGGCATCGATATAGGTGGGATCGTATTGTGAAATCACCATATCCATCAGTCGGCGCCGTTCCTCGCTGCCACTCTCTATCAACAAAGTATCCGACGGTGACACCACAACTATCGGTATTTGTCCGATATGCTCCGACAATCGTTTGTATTCTTTCTTATTGCGTTTGATGTGTTTCTTCTGTCCTCGCTTCATCGCCGCTGTAACATCCCCCTCATCATAGTGCCCTTCGATCATGAAGAACTCCTCATTGTGACGGATCACCTGCGAGTCGATGGGGTTGCTTGCCGAATGACAAAAAGAAAGGTAGTAGATGGCATCGAGGATGTTCGTCTTACCTGCCCCGTTCTGACCGATGAAACAGTTCATCTTCGGCGACAACTCCAATGTTGCCTCCGCAATGTTCTTGTAGTTCATCAGTGTCAGTTTTTCGAGAATCATGGTACAAAGGTACGAATAATTTGATAGTTAAGAGTTAAGAATTAAGAAAAAATGTATGACGGTAGCAAATTTTTCACTTTTCACTTTTTACTTTTCACTTCTTTTTAGTAACTTTGCACCCGAATTTGCCCGAAGGGGCCGATTTTGTCCGTTGGAACAATAAAAAATAACAATAAAAATGGCAAATAACAACAAACAACAGGCTGCTCCCGTCGTGGAAGAGCAGACCATCAGTCAGAGTGAGGCTTTCTTCCTGAAATACAAGAAGGCTATTATTGCTGCCGTGATCGCCATCGTGGTCATCATTGCAGGTATCGTACTTTACAAGACTTATATCTCCGGTCCTCAGGAGGCTAAGGCCAGCACGGCCATTGCCAAGGGTCAGGACTATTTCGCAGCAAACGATTTCCAGAAGGCTCTCAATGGCGACAGTGCCACCTTTAAGGGCTTCGTGGCTCTCGCTAAGGAATACAGCAGCACAAAGGCAGGTAATCTGGCTAATCTCTATGCCGGACTCTGCTATGCCAAACTCGACAAGTGGCAGGAGGCTGCCGACTACCTTGAGAAGTTTGATGGTAGCGACGATCAGATGATTTCTCCTGCAGCCATTGGTGCTTTGGGTAATGCATACGCTCACCTGAACCAACTCGACAAAGCCGTCAGCAATCTGAAGAAGGCTGCCGAGATGGCTGATAACAACTCGCTTTCGCCCACCTTCCTGATTCAGGCTGGTGAAATCCTTGAGAGTCAGGGTAAGAAGGCTGAGGCTCTGAAACTGTATCAGCAGATTAAGGATAAGTACTTCCAGTCGATGCAGTATCAGACCATCGATCAGTATATTGAGCGTGTGAAGGAGTAATGGCTACCGCACTGCATAACCTCTCCGACTACGATTTTTCTGCCATCCCCGATGCCTCGAACATGATTTTCGGCATCGTGGTGGCAGAGTGGAATCCGGAAATTACGGGAGCCCTGCTTGATGGCTGTGTTTCCACCCTTGAGAAACATGGTGCCCTGCCGGAGAATATCCATGTGAAGACCGTACCAGGTTCTTTTGAACTCGTTTACGGTGCTCACCAGATGACGCTCAACGACGGCTATGATGCCGTCATTATCCTCGGTAGCGTCATTCGTGGCGAGACGCCCCACTTCGACTATATCTGTCAGGGCGTTACAGAGGGTATTGCGCGTCTGAATGCCACCAGCAACATCCCCGTTGTCTTTGGCCTTTTGACCACCAACGACCTACAGCAGGCACGTGACCGTGCCGGCGGCAAGCATGGCAACAAGGGCGACGAGTGCGCTGTTGTCGCCATCAAGATGGCTAAGTTCTAACTATTCCAGTGGAATATCCGGGTGCTGCACGGCCAGAGGTAGGTCTTTCTGCGAGAGGTAGAACATGTAGAGGATGCAGTCCTTCTTGCCGCGGTTCTCACCATGGTGGACGGTGCCGACCATCTCGACCACAGCCTCTCCTTCGTGTACCACTTTTGTCTTACCATCCAGTCCGATGATGGTCAGTTCGCCTTGCACCAGTACACCGTAGTTCATAGCCACATGGTGGTGCCAGCCCAGTTTTTGACCTGCGGGGAATACATATTTTACGGCTACTAGTTCAGGACGTCCTTGGAAGTAGTCGGGTAGTTCCACACCGTCCCAACTCTGACTGGTACGAATCAGTTCGGTGCTCACCACTTTGGGAGCAGGATTGTCTTCTTGTGTTTTCGCTTCCTTGCAGGAGTTTAGTACGTTTGCGCCGCAAACGAGGGTGGCAGCGAGTACCCATTGCATCATTTTTTTCATAATCGTTTTTATAATTAATAGTTATTATATTTATTTGCTTGTTTCTGCTTCCGTCACGAAACAGGCCACGAGCCCGTAGGTTCCATTTTCCTTATGCTGTCAGTGCGTGACCGGTGTAGAGTTGGTAGTACTTGCCTTGGAGGGCAAGGAGTTGTTCATGGGTGCCTTGCTCGATGATGCGACCGTGGTCGAGGACGATGATGAGGTCGGCATTGCGGATGGTGCTGAGACGGTGGGCTATGACAAAGGTGGTGCGCCCCTGCATCAGCGTGTCCATGCCGCGCTGGACGAGCATCTCCGTTCGGGTGTCGATGCTGGAGGTGGCCTCGTCGAGAATGAGGACGGGTGGGTTGGCTACGGCTGCACGGGCGATGGCCAGTAACTGACGTTCACCCTGAGAGAGATTGCCGCCGTCGCCGTTGAGCATGGTTTGATAGCCGTTGGCCAGTCGACGGATGAAGTCGTCGGCACCTACGAGTCTGGCGGCAGCGACGCAGTCCTCGTCAGTGGCACCGAGTCGTCCGTAGCGGATATTGTCGAGTACGGTAGCGGTGAAGAGATGCGTCTCTTGTAGCACGATGCTCATCGAACGGCGCAGAGAGTCTTTTCGGATATCGGTGATGGGGATGCCGTCGTAGAGGATCTGTCCTTTCTGGATATCGTAGAAACGGTTGATAAGGTTGATGATGGTGGTCTTGCCGGCACCTGTGCCGCCTACGAAAGCAATCTTCTGCCCTGGGTTGGTGTTGATGTCGATGTCGTAGAGTACTTGTTTCTCAGGGGTGTACCCGAAGTCGACATCGGTGAAGTCTACATCGCCCTGAGGATTCTTTAGTTCCTTTGTCCCATTATCTGTTTCCGGTTCGGCATCAACGACACGGAACACACGTTCAGCGCCGACGGTGGCATTGAGTACGGAGTTGATCTGCTGTGAGACGTGGGTGATGGGCTGTGTGAAACTCTTGTTGAGGGTGAGGAAAGCCACGACTGTTCCCAATGAGATTGTAAATTGTAAATTGCCAAACTGTAAATTGCCAATGGCAATGGTGGCACCGACGACGGCAATGAGCACGTAGCCGAGGTTGGATAGGTTGCCATTGACAGGCATCACGATATTGGCGATCTTGTTGGCATTATAGGCCGAGGAACGCAGTTGTTCGTTGATCTCCTCGAACTCGTCGATGGCCTGTTGCTCGTGACAGAACACTTTGACTACCTTCTGTCCCGTCATCATCTCCTCGATGAAGCCGTTGACACGGGCGAGACTCTCCTGTTGGGTACGGAAGAAGGTGCGACTCCGCTTGCCGAGTTTGGTGGTGACCACCATCATCACAATGGCCATCACGATACTTACCAGCGTCAGTGGCACACTCATCACAATCATCGAGGCGAAGGTGACGGCAATGGTGATGGCAGAGTTGAAGACCTGTGAGATGGAGGTCGAGATCATCTGTCGTAGGGAGTCGATATCGTTGGTGTAGACGGACATCGTCTCACCGTGGGCGTGTTGGTCGAAGTAACTGATAGGCAGTTTCTCCATCCGTTCGAAGACCATCTTGCGCAGACGGAGCATCGTGCCTTGCGAGACATTGATCATCAGACGGTTGTAGAGGTAAGAGCAGATGACGCCGACCAACAGGATGCCGCTGAGTTTAAACAGTGTCTGCCAAAGCGAGGTGTATTCGGGGTTGGCCATCTGCGTCAGCGGTGTGATATAATCGTCGATGAGCGTTCGTGTGAAGAGGGTAGAGGCGAGGGTGGTGACAGAGGTGATGGCGATACAAGCCAGTACAGTGATGATGCTGTACTTATAGTTGCTGAGCACATATTTCGTCAGACGCCAGATGACGGCGCGCTGTTCTTTGCTGGCCTTCTGGAACCCGGCCTGTCCGTGTGGGCCCCGAGGACCTCCGAAGTTAGGTCGTCTCATTGGGAACCTCCTTTCTGGTCAAAGTCGCCGACATCGGCATTCTGGATGGCATTGATTTCCTGATAGAGAGCGTTCGTCTGCAACAGGTGCTCATGGGTGTCGAAGCCCGTGACGACACCATTATCCAGTACGAGGATGCGGTCACAGTCCTTCACGCTGAGGATACGCTGTGCGATGATGAGTTTAGTCATCTTCGGCAGTTCTTCACGGAAAGCCCGTTGTATCTTAGCATCAGTGGCTGTGTCGCAGGCCGAGGTAGAGTCGTCGAGGATGAGGATTTTCGGTTGTTTCAGCAGAGCGCGTGCGATGCAGAGTCGTTGCTTCTGTCCGCCGCTGACATTTGTGCCGCCTTGTTCGATGTGGGTGTCGTAGCCTTCAGGCATCTGGTCGATAAACTCATCGGCGCAGGCCAGATGACAGGCGTGGCGACAGTCGTCGAGCGTGGCCTTGGGGTTGCCCCAGCGCAGGTTGTCGAGGATGGAGCCACTGAATAGGATATTGTTTTGGAGTACCACGCTGACGGCAGAGCGCAAGGCGGTGAGGTCGTAGTCTTTGACATTGCGGCCTCCCACGAGCACCTCACCTTCTGACGGGTCGTAGAGACGGCTGATAAGGCTGATGAGCGTGGATTTTCCCGAGCCTGTGCCGCCGATGACCCCGATGGTCTCGCCAGAGGCAATGTCGAAACTGACGTTGAAGAGTGCTGATCGGCGTGAACGCTTGGGGGATACTTCGGGTGATCCGGATGTTCCGGGGGTTCCGGATTTATAATCGAAACGGACGCTTCTGAAGGTGATGCTGCCGTCGGTGATCTCATAGACGGGCTGTTCAGGGTTCACGATGTCCGGTTTTTCCTCGATGACCTCGCTGACGCGCTTGGCGCTGGCGGCACTCTGCGTCAGCATGACGAAGATCATCGACAACATCATCAGCGACTGGAGGATCGACATGACGTAGGTGAAGAGCGAGGTGAGTTCGCCAGTGGTCAGCGTGCCGCTGACGATGAAGTGGGCCCCCCACCACGATAGGGCGATGATGCAGCCGTAAACCACCAGATTCATGATGGGATGGTTGAGAGCCATCAAACTTTCCGCGCGTACATATAATATATATAGGGCCTCAGCGGCCTTGCCAAACTTCTTGTTTTCGTAGTCCTCTCGTACAAATGCCTTTACCACGCGGATGGCCTGGATATTCTCCTGAACACTCTGGTTCAAGTCGTCGTACTTCACAAACACCTGTTGAAAGAGTCGTGCCACCCGTGAGATGATATTGTAGAGCGAGAAACTGAGAATGAGCATCGCCACGATGAAGATAATCGAGAGACGGGCATCGATGACGAGACACATCACGATGCTCAGTATCAGTCGAAACGGGGCTCGCACAGTGATGCGCAGTATCTGTTGGTAGGCATTCTGGAGATTGTTCACGTCGGTGGTCATACGGGTGACGAGGCCCGAGGTAGAATATTTGTCGATGTCGCTGAAGGCAAAGCGCTGAATATTCCGGTACATGGCCTTACGCAGGTTGGCGGCAAAACCAGAGGCCGCATAGGCTACGCTTCGCCCCGCCAGAATACCGAAGGCGAGTGAGAGGAACGCCATCCCGATCATGACGGCCCCGTAGAGATACACGTTCTCCATGCTCCCCGCGTTGATGCCCTTATCGATGAGTGAGGCCGTGACATAGGGTATCAGCACATCGAGCACAACTTCGGCAGCCGTCCAGACAGGCGTCATGAGTGAGGCCGTACGGTATTCCTTGATCTGTCGGGTGAGTGTGCGGAGCATGGGCTAGTCCTACTTACGGGTTGAGTGTCAATTCCACGGGACAATGGTCTGAGCCGAATATCTCTGTATGAATGGCAGCGTCAGCCAGTCGTTCACGCAGACGGTCGGAGATGACGAAGTAGTCGATGCGCCAGCCGGCATTCTTCTGACGGGCCTGGAATCGGTACGACCACCAGGAATATTTTACCTCGTCTGGGTACTTATAGCGGAAGGTGTCGGTGAAGCCACAGGCTAGGAGGTCACTGAACTTCTCACGCTCTTCGTCGGTGAAGCCTGCATTGTGACGGTTGCTCTTGGGATTCTTGATGTCTATCTCCTCGTGGGCCACATTCAGGTCGCCACAGAGGATGACGGGCTTCTGTTGGTCGAGTCGTTTCAGATAGGTCCGGAAGGCATCCTCCCATGACATACGGTATTCCAGTCGTTTCAGACCGTCCTGCGAATTGGGGGTGTAACAGCAGACAAGATAGAAGTCATCCATCTCGAGGGTGATGACGCGCCCCTCATGGTCGTGCAGGTCGATACCGATGCCATATGCCACGCTGAGTGGCTGGTGGCGGGTGAAGATGGCTGTGCCGGAGTAGCCTTTCTTCTCAGCGGAGTTCCAGTAGGAGGTGTATCCCTCAAATTGTAGGTTGAGTTGTCCTTCCTGCATCTTTGTCTCTTGTAGACAGAA
This sequence comes from Prevotella sp., assembly GCA_017518935.1. Taxonomy (GTDB): domain Bacteria; phylum Bacteroidota; class Bacteroidia; order Bacteroidales; family Bacteroidaceae; genus Prevotella. The sequence continues at coordinate 516 of JAFWTK010000318.1, read as the reverse complement.
AAAGTCGGCGTTCAGTTGTCTAAATGTCTCACTGAATCCCTTGCCCTCGCAGGCTCTCAGGCCGTTTACGTTCCAAGAAATGAGTTTCATTATTCTAAATAGTTATTGTATTTGTCTGCAAATATACTAAAATAAGTTGAATAAAGCAGGGTTTTTGCAGATATTTTTTGTTTATCCCTTCTTTTTCCTATCTTTGCACCATCAAAACGATAAACCAATGATTGAGTTACTGTCTGGGTTCAATCCCATCACGCTGGAACAGATGAGCGGAGTGAAGTTGATGAATCGTACTGATACGAAGTTCGTCACGACCCTTGATCGTCTGCGCCTGTTGTTGGAGATGGCTCAAAGTGACTATTACATTCAGGAGATAGACGGGGAACGGAACATGGCGTACGATACGACCTATTTCGACACCAAGGCATTTGACATGTACCGTCAGCATCAGTATGGGCATGTCAATCGTCAGAAGATCCGCTTCCGCACATATGTCAGTTCCCACTTGCAGTTCATGGA
>JAFWTK010000317.1 GCA_017518935.1 Prevotella sp. | reverse complement strand
TCAAGCAGGCACGTGAGGCGCAGGACCTTACTCAAGCGGAATTGGGTGAGAAGATGGGAGTGCAGAGGGCTCAGGTCTGCCGTTTAGAGAGCGGCAAGAGCATCACGCTTGCCTCCATGATGCGGGCATTCCGTGCGTTGGGTGTACAAGTGGCATTGGAGATGAAAGGCATCGGAAAGGTTGCGCTGTAATAAACATACACAAAATCGATCTTTCGAGTGAGAATCAGGGGCTGTCTTTCGAGGCAGCCCTTTCCTATTTCAAATGCCTAGGTGCGAAGCAAGAAATTTTGTAATATTCTGCGGACAAAATAATGCAAATAGCCTACATGCCTACATAAAATCGTTCATAATACTTGTAAATATAAAGGATTCACATTACGACAAGCCTACATAAAGCCTACATAAAGCCTACATTATACCTACATACTTTTTGCATAGATTGGGCGATATTTAGGGTTTTCATAGGGAGGGAGCAAAAATGAGAACGAGGGTTCGCAAAGTTTTTGGAGAAGAATAGTATCGAAATTCTCTAGAGAATTTTGTGGAGAGATTAGTTCACACGATTGCGGAGATAGGAGGGAAGCATCAAATTCTCTAGAGAATTTTTTGAGCGCACGAATGGTAAAATTTGAGAAGTAACCGCACGATTTTTGCTGGATAGGCTTCTAAAATGCATGTAGGTGTTACGCAGGAGTCATGTAGGAATCATGTAGGCATAATGTAGGCTTTATGTAGGCTTAAAAGCACGAGATACCCTTTAAAATTAGGCAATTCATAAGATTTTATGTAGGCATGTAGGCATATTTGCAATTTTCAAATAGAAAAAGTATTTGATTTTTATGATGCGAAATATCAAGGATACCTTATTTAAATAAGAATTCGAATTAATTGGGCGATTATTTGGCGGTCTCGACAAAAAAGTGTAACTTTGCACCCCAGTAATCAACACAGTATAACTTTTATGTCAAGCAACAACACCGTCGTGGGATCCAAAATCAAAGGGATCCGCGAATCAAAGAATCTCTCCATCGAGGAGATTGCAGAACGTAGTGGTCTGACATCAGACCAGATTATTTCGATAGAAAACGACCAGAACCTGCCCTCGTTAGGACCTCTGATCAAGATAGCCCGTGCACTCGGTGTGCGATTAGGTACGTTTATGGACGACAATGACGCTTTAGGTCCTGTCATCACCCGTGCCAAGGACCGCGAGGCTGACAGCAGCATCAGTTTCTCGAATGGTGCCACCGATGCCCGCAAGCACATGGAGTACCACCCGCTGGCTCAGCAGAAGGCAGGTCGCCACATGGAACCGTTTATCATCGACATCAACCCTGAGGAGAGTCCCAACTTCCAACTCTCTGCCCATGAGGGTGAGGAGTTCATCTATGTGATGCAGGGCGAGGTGGAGATTGTCTATGGCAAAGATACCTACAACCTGCAAGAGGGCGACAGTATCTTCTACGACTCCATCGTGAAGCACCACGTGCACGGAGCCCCAGGCAAAAGTGCAAAAATCTTAGCAGTTGTCTATATCCCCTTTTAAGTATGAGCAACGTAAGATTAGATATGGCAGGCAGGCCATTGCCGGATAGGACATACCCTGCAGAGACTGGATCAGAGGGCTATCATTTGTGGGAACGGACCTTGGGCCAGTGGCTTGAATACTGGGCTGAGACAACACCCGACAAAGAATACATCGTCTATTCAGACAGAGATTTAAGATTCACCTGGAGCAAGTTCAACGAACGTGTGGATAATCTGGCCAAGGGCTTGATTGCCATCGGTGTGAAACGCGGCTCGAATGTTGGTATCTGGGCCACCAACGTGCCCGACTGGCTCACCTTCCTCTATGCCACCGCCAAGATTGGTGCCGTCTTAGTGACGGTGAACACGAACTACAAGCAGAATGAACTGGAATATCTCTGTAAGGACTCCGACATGGAAGTGCTCTGCATCACCGACGGCACCTGGGACTGTAACTATGTGGATATGACCTACACGATGCTGCCCGAGTTGAAGACCTGCGAGCGCGGTCATCTGAACAGCGAACGGTTCCCTTATATGAAGAACGTAGTGTTCATCGGTATGGAGAAATACCGTGGTATGTACAATACGGCAGAACTGCTGCTGCTTGGACAGAATGTGGAGGACGATACGCTCAACGAGATGAAGAGCAAGGTGACTTGCCACGATGTCTGCAACATGCAGTACACCTCTGGTACCACTGGCTTCCCTAAGGGCGTGATGCTCACCCACTACGGCATTGCCAACGACGGCTACTTCACAGGCGAGAATATGGGCTTTACGCAAGACGACAAACTCTGCGTCTGTGTGCCCTTGTTCCACTGTTTCGGTGTGGTGCTGGCCACGATGAACTGCCTGACACACGGTTGTACGGAGGTGATGGTGGAGAAATTCGACCCCCTCGTGGTGCTCGCCTCCATCCATAAAGAAAGGTGTACGGCTGTCTATGGCGTACCCACAATGTTCATCGCCGAACTCAACCACCCGATGTTCTCGATGTTCGACCTGACCTGTCTGCGTACAGGTATCATGGCAGGCTCGCTCTGTCCGGTGGAACTGATGAAGCAGGTGAGCGAAAAGATGTATATGACCATCACCAGTGTGTACGGACTCACCGAGTCGTCGCCTGGTATGACGCAGACCTGTCTGAACGACACCTTCGAGCAGCGCTGCACCACAGTAGGACGCGACTATCCGTTTGTTGACGTGAAGGTGCTCGACCCCGAGACGGGCGAGGAGTGCCCCGTTGGCGTACAAGGCGAGATGTGCTGCAAGGGCTTCAACGTAATGAAGGGCTACTACAAGAATCCAGAGGCCACAGCCGAGGTGATCGACAAGAACGGCTATCTGCACTCAGGCGATTTGGGCATGAAGGACGAAGATGGATTCTACAAGATCACTGGTCGTATCAAGGACATGATCATCCGAGGCGGAGAGAACATCTATCCGCGCGAAATAGAAGAGTTCCTCTATCACATGCCTGGCATCCGTGACGTGCAGGTGGCTGCCGTTCCTTCCAAGAAATACGGTGAAGCCGTGGGTGCCTTCATCATCCTCGAAGAGGGTGTGAAGATGGAGCCAGAAGATGTGCAGGAGTTCTGTAGAGGTAAAATTGCCCGCTATAAGATTCCCAAGTACGTGTTCTTCATTGACCAGTTCCCGTTGACGGGAAGTGGAAAGATTCAGAAGTTCAAGTTGAAGGAGATGAGTCTGGATCTCTGCAAGAAATTCGGCTATGAAGTGATTTAATTCTTAACAACAAGATATGGATATTACCGAACGGTTCTTAAACTACACCAAGTTCGACACGCAGTCGGCTGAAGACAGCGAGAGCGTGCCAAGTACCCCGAAACAACTCATCTTTGCCGAGTACCTGAAAAAGGAACTCGAAAGCGAAGGACTGGAAGATGTGGAACTCGACGAGAAGGGTTATCTCTACGCGACCCTCCCCTCGAATATCAAGGAGAAGGTGCCTACCATTGGCTTCATCTCCCACTACGACACCAGTCCAGACTGCTCCGGAGCCAACATCAAGCCCCAGATTGTACGCAACTACGACGGCGGCGAGATCCTGCTTTCGGAAGGTATCATCAGCAGTCCGAAGAAATTCCCTGAACTGCTGCACCATATCGGAGAAGACCTGATTGTGACTGACGGACACACCCTGTTGGGTGCCGACGACAAGGCTGGTATCGCAGAGATTGTGCAGGCCATGTGTTTCCTCCGCGACCATAAGGAAATCCGTCATGGAGACATCCGCATCGCCTTCAACCCCGACGAGGAAATCGGTATGGGCGCCCACCACTTCGACGTGGAGAAGTTCGGTTGCGAATGGGCCTACACGATGGATGGCGGCGATGTGGGCGAACTGGAATTCGAGAACTTCAATGCCGCATCGGCCAAAATCACGATCAAGGGTATCAGCGTGCATCCTGGCTATGCTAAAGGCAAGATGGTGAACGCCAATGCCCTCGCTGCGGAGTTTGCCAAGATGCTGCCTGCCGACGAGACACCTGAGACGACTGAAGGCTACCAGGGATTCTACCACCTGCTGGGTATTCAGTCGAACATCGAGGAGGCTAAGATGAGTTATATCATCCGTGATCACGACCGTGAGATATTTGAGGAACGCAAGCGGTTCATCCAGCGCTGTGCTGACAGGATGAATGAAATATACGGCGAGGGAACCGTCATCTACGAAGTGAAGGACCAGTACTATAATATGAAAGAGAAAATCGACCCGCAGATGCATGTCATTGATGTGGTGCTACACGCCATGCAGGCCTGCGAGGTGGCACCAAAGGTGCGTCCCATCCGAGGTGGTACCGACGGTGCGCAACTCTCATTCAAGGGGCTACCCTGTCCCAACATCTTCGCTGGCGGTGTGAATTTCCATGGACCGTATGAGTTCGTCTCCATCCAGTCAATGGAGAAGGCCATGCAGGTCATCGTCAAAATAGGTGAAATAGTCGCTGACTTTAACAACTAAAAACTACACTTATGGGAGAAGTTCCAGCATTGGTAGCCGATCTGGCCTTGATACTGGTTGTAGCAGGTATCGTGACGCTGTTGTTCAAGAAACTCAAACAGCCACTGGTATTAGGCTATGTGGTAGCAGGTTTTCTGGTCAGTCCACATATGCCCTATACGGCATCAGTCGTTGATTCAGAGAGTATCCATCTGTGGTCAGACCTCGGCGTGATGTTCCTGCTGTTCTCACTGGGACTCGATTTCTCCTTTAAGAAAATCCTAAAGATGGGTGCCTCGCCCATCATCTCCACGTGTACCATCATTTTCTGCATGTCAATGCTGGGTATGCTCGTAGGCAGACTCTTCGACTGGGGAAGGATGGACTGTATTTTCTTAGGTGGTATGCTCGCCATGTCGTCGACCACCATCATCTACAAGGCTTTCGACGACCTAGGACTCCGACAACAGCAGTTTGCCGGACGCGTGATGAGCGTGCTGATACTGGAAGACATTCTCGCCATCGTGTTGATGGTGCTGCTGAGTGCCATCGCCAGTGGTAAGGAATTAGGTGGTGGCGAGATGCTCGACAGCATCTGGCGGATCGTGTTCTTCCTCGTACTCTGGCTAGTCGTCGGCATCTTTGCCATTCCCATCTTCCTGCGCCGTGTCAGATATCTCATCAACAACGAGGTACTGCTCATCGTGTCGTTAGGACTTTGCTGCGCCATGGCGGTTCTCTCCACAAAGGTTGGATTCTCGTCGGCCTTCGGTGCCTTCATCATGGGTAGTATCCTGGCAGAGACCATCGAGGCTGAAAAGATCATCAAACTAGTGGAGCCAGTGAAAAACCTCTTCGGCGCCATCTTCTTCGTATCGGTGGGTATGCTCGTCGATCCGAAGATCCTAGTGGATTACGCCCTGCCGATCTTCGTACTAGTCATGACCATTCTTGTAGGACAGGCCATCTTAGGCACCTTCTCCTTCATGCTAGGAGGCGAGAGTCTGAAGTCAGCCATCCGTTGCGGATTCTCAATGGCTCAGATTGGTGAGTTCTCATTCATCATTGCCTCATTGGGCCTCTCGCTCCACGTCGTTGGTGATTTCCTCTATCCGGTGGTGGTGGCCGTATCCGTTATTACCACGTTCCTCACACCTTACATGATACGGCTTGCCACACCGGCTTATAATCATCTGGAGACGCATCTGCCCAACAAACTCATTCAGTCGATGAACCATCTGTCGATGAACCAGACGGGTAGTCAGGAGAATAGTCTGTGGAAACAGTTGCTGACGCAGATGGCAATGAATACCGTTGTCTACTCCATCCTTTCCACGGCGGTTATTGCACTGATGTTCACCCTCTTGCTACCCTTCATGCAGAAATTGTTGCCTGGCGAAAACCTGCTCATCTATGCCAATGGCATCACGGGACTGCTCACGATACTGTTCATCTCACCCTTCCTCCGTGCGATGGTTATGAAGAAGAACAAGAGCGAGGAGTGGAAGGCTCTCTGGGCAAAGAGTAACCGCAACCGGCTACCTCTGATATTCACCATCCTTGTGCGTGTCATCCTGGCCGTCAGTTTTATCTTCTACATCTGCCACAGCCTGACCCACTTCGCCAATGCCTTGATTATCACTATCGGCTTCATTGCAGTAGGACTGATTGTGCTGTCTCGCTGGATCAAGAAAAGGAGTATCTCGTTGGAGCGTCTCTTCATCCTCAACCTGCGCAGTCGCGACATCGAGGCACAGGTGCTGGGCAAGAAGCGTCCACTCTATGAAGGGAAACTACTGGACCGCGATATCCATATCGCTGACTTTGAGATCCCCAGTAACAGCGGTTGGATGGGGCAGACGCTGAAACAACTGAACCTGGGACAGAAATACGGTGTACACGTAAGCAGTATCCTGCGTGGCGGATGGCGCTTGAACATCCCCGACGGCGACTATACCATCTTCCCGAACGATGTCTTGCAGGTGATTGGTAGCGACCAGCAATTCTCGGTCTTCCGTGATGCCCTGGAAAAGAGTCTGATCGGTGAGGATCCCGATTTGGAGAGCCGTGAGATGAAATTGCGCCAGATGATTATCGGCAGTAATAGTCCGTTCATCGGCAAGACACTGATTGAAAGCAAGATCCGCGACCTCTACAGTTGTATGGTCATCGGCTTAGAGGAAGGTAAGGAAAGTCTGTCGCCCTTCAAGCCCAACCGAAAGTTTGAGGAAGGCGACATCATCTGGGTTGTCGGCGAGGAAGAGTCACTCAACCAACTCCTGAATATCTGAAAAAGAATCTCTTATTGATTAATACCACTGCACGGCGTTGCTGTAACTGCTGCGCTTATCATATTTAAGGGCATCGGTAAGGGTGGCGGCATTACAACGGAAAGAGAAGTTGTAACTTGTATAGGGGGCCAGTACCACAGAACACGACATATTGAAACAGTGCAGGTCGCGTGAGAGCGAGGCAGTGGTCATGGAGATCTTGTGATTGTCAAAATCGTAACCACTGGAGAAGGAGATGTTCCAACCATCGCTCAGGCGGATGTTTCCACTGAGATTCAGGTTCTGGGTGAACACATAGGGGTAGCGCATCTTCTCATAGTTAAAGTTCGTGTTACCCTCGCGCATCGAGATACCATAGCCGATGCTGATGGACCAGGGCATCGAGAAAGCCATATAGCCGTCTTCATCGGTGTCAGCCTTTGTCTTATCCTTCTTGGCACCATGCTTGGCTTTCTCCATATCCTTGTCGATATTGGTCTCCACTTCATTGTCCCACTCGTCATCGTCCTCGTCGTCCTTTTTGTTTTTGTCCTTATCAACCTTTTCACCGCGAAGTCGCTTGAAAAGGTCCATTATCTTTTTGTTGTCGAGGGTATAGGAGAGATTCTGTGACATACCCTGGAAACGACCAATCCTACCCTGTCCCCAATAGGTTGTGTGCTCACTTAAGTGCGGAGTGGCACCCACACTGTCGGCCTCATAGACATATGAGGCGAAGACGGCATTGAGGTTGAAGGTGTAACGCTTCGAGAGTTTCAGGCGCAAACGGGTATTGAGGTCGCTCCACGGACGGATCTTCGCTGCCATATTATAACTCATCGAAAAGCCGAGTTCATCGATGAGGTATATCTTCTTCAGCGAGTCGTCCTTGTTTCTCATCTTCATTTCGAGATTGTTACCGATATCAAAATGGATGCTGCCGGACATACCCTTTGAGGGTGCCGAGACACCACCGATATTATAGGGAGAATACTCCACCAGCGACACGTTGCCGTCAGCATCAGTCTTCTGATAAGTCTCATAGTAGCCATAGCGCGATGCGCTAAAGTCAGGGTGATAGGAGAAACTGACCTTCGGTGTGATGACATGACGGATCTGGTCAATCTTGTCTCCGAAGATTTTACGGTTAGGAATCCAGAAACCATAGAGTTTTGTGGAGAGCGACACACTCATGTCCCAGTTGTAGACATTATAGAATCCACTGATGGTATCGGTGATCTCTTTCTGATTATTCACATCCCAATGCTTCGACTGCTTGATAAATGATGTCTGGTCAGTGAAGTTAAACGAGGGGGTGATGCTCAGATAGCCAAACGCCGTGAAACTGGCTTGGATGGGGATGGAGTGCCGCATGTAATTCTGCCAGTCCTTCGTGAAACTGGAATGCATCAGTTGACTCTCCTTGGTCCTGATACGGTTGTTGAACGTACCGGTATAACTCATGTTGATCTTTTCATACCAACGCTCCTCACCTGCGGCCTTCTTACGCTTGAAGGGATAGAATCGGGCCAGCGAGATGCTCAAATTAGGCAGAGTCATCTCGATGATCGAGTCACGCATATTCTGCGCCAGGTCAACCTGTGAACTCAGCGTCAGTCCGATGCTGGAGAAGCGGGTACTCCAGTTAACCGATGAGGTACGGGTGGTCTGCGTCAGGGCCTGAGGATTGTACATCGACGAGAGGTTGTTTCTCTCAAAACTCTCAGAGGCATAGTTCACGCTTGCCGTCAGCGTGTTGTAAGGGTTGGCCTTCGCATCCTGAGAGTGACGCCACTGTATCTTAAAACTGGTTCTCTTCTCGTAGTCCGGCATGTTCTTCTCGCCAGTGACGGTACTCTGGAAATTAGCGTATATCGAGCCATTGTACTTATAGCGTTTCCTGTAGTTCGACGCAGCGGAGAGACCCCACGAGCCCTTGGTATATACCTCGCCCAAGAGTTTCAGATCCATCTTGTCGCCCAAGGCGAAGTAGTAGCCACCATCACGCAGATAGAAACCACGTGATGTCTCGTCACCATAGGTTGGCATGATGAAGCCGCTGGAATAACTTTTGGTGAAGGGGAAGAAACCATACGGGATGGCTAAAGGCAACGGTACATCAGCCACCACCAAATAGGCCGGACCGAACACGACATCCTTACCTGGGCGCACCTTGGCACGCGACATGGCGATATAGAAATCGGGATGAGGATCGTCGCAGGTGGTGTAGCGTCCATGCTCCAGGAACATCTCGCCGTTGGCACCACGCTTGGAGTGCTCACTAGTCAGGTAGCCATCTTCCTGCTGGGTGTAAACATCCGTAATAAAGCCTTTCTTGGTCTTGAAGTTGAACATCATCTCCGTCTGCTCATATTGGTCACTACCCATCTTGAATACTGGGGTACCCGTGAGTTGCTGGGTGGTGGAGTCCATCTTACCCGTAGCATAAACCACATTACTGTCAAGATTCATATGGATATTCTCACTGGCCAGATCCATGTTAGTGTATTTCACCTTTGCCGCACCATAGAGATGAGCGGTAGCATTGGCGGCATCATAGGTCAGCGAGTCGTCGGCAGAATACTCTACAGGAGCATCGATGCCGTTCCTGCGTCTCTTGTTGATGCTGTCGCGTGCCAAAGAATCATCCACAGCCTTGTTGTGTTTATAAATGGCCAACTCGATAGAGTCCATCGTGGTGGTATCACGCTTAATCTTGATGGCAGACTCAGCCCCCGCAGGGATGATGGTATCTAGAGGAACCCCATCCTCAACAGTTTGAGTCTGTTCCGCCACTGCGCTAACATCAACGCTATCTGAACTACTGGTTACATTCGCCACACCAATACTGTCGAGCAACACAGGGAGCGTTACAGAATCGGGGGTTATCGAGGGGGCTTTGACCTGAGGCAACGAAACCACTCTTCCCGACTGCACCACCTCAGGAGTTTTCCCAGGAGGCAGCGTAGATGTTGTGCACGCCATCATTAGGATGAAGGCGCAGAGTATCGACAACGTGACCGATTTCTGTTTCACGGATGCAAAGGTACACCAAAAAAAACGAATATCCGCTGATTTGCGAATATTTTAACGTTATTCAAACATTTTTGCCCATCCGAGGAAGCGGCTGACACCTTCTTCTCCAAACTTCTCCAGGCTTTGGGCAGCCTCGACCACCGTGCGCTCACGCTCTGGATGCGTCTTCGAATAAAACTTATCGGCATAGCAGACCACTTGCTCCTCCATGGCCTCAGGCTCGAAACGAACATCTAAGGGCAAGGGCAATTGCTGACATTCTATCTGCTCACGGCTCAGGCCAGTGCCTGTGTGCCGTTCACAGACAAGCGCATGACGCCCCCAACCTTCCTCACGCAGGATCTGTCCACCGATGAGTCCATGACGGATATAAGGTTCCGTCCCGAAGCACTGGATACTGGGTGCATCACAGCGGAAGATACCGATGTCATGCAACATGGCGGCCTCCTCCAAGAACTCCTCGTCGAGTCTCAATTCAGGATGCGCCTTGGCAATCTTCAAGCAACGGTCAGCCACCTGACGGCTGTGTATTAGCAATATCCGTCGGAGTTCATTCTCCGACGGATAATACTTATCAATAATCGACTGGTAATCCATTATGCCTCACGCTCAATCCAAGCAATCGTGTCACCTCGACGGATCTTCTGTCCAGGCTTCACGCTGACATCCACCAACTTACCACCTAAGGCAGCGGGTATCTCGACAATCTCGCCCCACTTGGTCTGTAAGTAGCAGAAGATATCACCTTCCTTATACTTCTGACCAATAAACGGCTCAATGCAGGCTGCGGGTACACCCTCGCCACCGAAACTCCATACGAGTTGTCCGTCCAACGGACTCTTCACAGCATCGGCCTTGGCATGCTTCAAAGCATCAATCTCTTCCTGAGAGATCTTTTTGCCACCACCCAACTTGGCATCCTTCGCCTTTTGGAGGTCTGCCAGGAACTGCTTCTTGGCCTGTCCACTCTTGAAGGCACGGTACTGCTCGGGATGCATGCCCAGTTCGAAGAGTTCCTCATCGTCCTGACCATACTCCCAGCCATTCTCGTCCATCTCCTTGCGGAAACCGTCGAGGGCGTTCTCCAACAGGGTATGCGGATCGACATCGGTGAACTGGCGGTTCTGCTTCTGAGCCAGTTCCACGAGTACAGGATCGATGGTGCCGGGAATCTTTCCAGACTTGCCGAGAATCATGCCCCACATGGCGTCGTCCATCATCACGAAACGGCCCTTGCCCTGTTCGATAGTAAGCAGATTCATCAGAGCAATGTTCTTCACATACTGCGAAAACGGTGTCACTAATGGGGGATAGCCCACACGCGGCCAAACATACTCCACCTCGCTAAAAAGTTTTACCAACATATCGTCCATCGTCAACTCTGCCTCGCCCTTCTGGACGCGTAGTTTGTTGATCATAGTCTGGATACCGCCCAGGTCGGCCATCATCGACCCCATCATACCACCAGGCAGTCCGCAACCCAAGAGCAGCGAAGACATATGCTTATTGGCAGGATTGATGAAGTAGCCCAACCAGTCGTCAATGAACTCCTGTGTCAGCGTACGGGCCTGCATATAGGCATTCATATTCAGTTCCGCCACCTCGAAGCCTTCGTTCTTCAACATCGACTGCACGGAGATGATATCAGGATGCACCTTACCCCAAGAGAGGGGTTCGATGGCGGTATCGATGATGTCAGCACCGTTATTACAAACCTCCAAAATGCTGGCCATCGACAGACCCGGGCCTGAATGACCATGATACTGGATGATGATATCGGGATGCTTGGTCTTGATGGCCTTCGTCAGCGCACCCAGCATAGCGGGCTGTCCGATACCGGCCATATCCTTCAAACAAATTTCCTCAGCACCAGCGGCAATCACCTCATCGGCAATGGCGGCATAGTAGTCAACGGTATGTACGGGCGAGGTGGTGATACAGAGCGTTGCCTGCGGCGTCATGCCTCCCTCCTTGGCCCACTTGATACTTGGGATGATATTACGCGTATCGTTCAGACCGCAGAAGATGCGGGTGATATCCACACCTTGGGCGTGCTTCACCTTATACATTAATGCTCGCACGTCATCGGGCACGGGGTACATACGCAGGGCGTTCAGGCCACGATCGAGCATGTGGGTCTTGATGCCTACCTCATTGAATGGCTTACAAAAGGCTCTTACGGCAGCATTAGGGTTCTCGCCAGCCATCAAGTTCACCTGTTCAAAGGCACCGCCATTGGTTTCCACACGGGCAAAACAGCCCATGTCTATAATCACTGGTGCAATACGCTCTAACTGGTCCTTACGGGGCTGGAACTTGCCCGAACTCTGCCACATGTCTCTGTACACGAGACTGAACTGAATTTTCTTCTTCATATCAATATTTCGCTAGTTTTCTATTTACAGTCCACAAAAATAGATAATTTTTTTCAAATAATCATCGTAAGTGGCTACTTTTTTTAATATTTTGACTATCTTTGTCGCCAAATCACCCAAAAGCGTATGAAACAGACCTTGTTTTTGATGATTCTTGTAGCAATAGTGACGACAGCCTGTTCCACAGGCACTACCCCGTCGGCACAAGGAATAATGGCTTATAATGATGAGCAGCCACAAGCAGGCGACTCTACCATCTACGGACTGGCCTGCGAGGGTTGTACTGACTCCATTCTTGTGTTCCTGCCTTTCTCGGGCGGTGACCCTGACACCATCGACATCCTCAATGCCCGTGTGCAACGCCGAGTGTTCGGCCGGCCGGACATCGGCGACATGGTGGCGGTGGTCATGACAGCCAACAACAAGTCGGAGGCGGATATCGTCATCAACATCGACCGTTTGAAAGGCGAATGGTGCTATATGGTCATGCCTCGTCTGCGTCCGCGTGCGGGTGCGAAAGCCGACAGTATCGTACAATTACCCCCCGATTTTCCAGATTCCCTCCGAAGGAAGTGGTTCCAGCCCCGCGAATATGGTATCGAAATCCGCCGTGACAATACTACCCGCCCCATTGGCATCCAGCGTAACAATGCCGACCGCCAGAACGGTCCTGTCATATATCCTGAGGTCAAGCGTTACCGTGAATGGCGCATCTATAACGGTCATCTCCTGCTCAGTGAGGCACGACGTGACACCATGGGTAACCAGCATATCACCCATACCGACACGGCCGACATCGTCTTCATGCGCCGCGACACCCTCCTACTCCGCTTTAGCGACCACGAGCAGGGTTACTACCGAAAGAATTAAATAATCTGATATTCCAACAGGCGTTTCTCTGCCAAGTCGGCATACTTGGTTCCAGGACGGCCATAGTTGGCGTAGGGATAGATGGAGATGCCCCCACGAGGTGTGAACAGGCCTACCACCTCGATGTATTTGGGATCCATCAGGCGCACCAGATCTTTCATAATGATGTTAACACAGTCCTCATGGAAGTCGCCGTGATTACGGAAGGAGAAGAGGTATAGTTTCAGGCTCTTCGACTCCACCATCCGCTCACCGGGAATATACAAAATCTTGATCTCCGCAAAGTCGGGCTGACCAGTGATGGGACAGAGCGATGTGAACTCGGGACAGTTGAACTGCACCCAGTAATCATTGTCAGGATGCTTGTTGACAAATGTTTCCAGTACCTCTGGAGCATAGTCCTGACGGTATTCGGCCTTCTTGCCAAGAGCCAGTAACTTGTCTTCCTCTCTATTCATAGTTTGTTGATTTTAAAGATATTATAGGTAATATCACGGTCGAAGACATCCTCATGGTCGTGAGCCTTAGTGAACTTGACCACACGGATGGTGACAGGCAGTGCCACAATCTCATAGAGTGTCTTGAGGGTGACCTGTGTGATAACGAGCGAAGGCATCTCCTCCCAAGGAATCACGCCACCCAGAGCGAGGGGGAAGAAGATGATGGAGTCGGTGAGTTCGCCGAAGATGGTACTCAACACAGCACGGGCAGAGAAGTTCTTGACAAAACCTTCGGAGGCAGAAGGCCGGTTCTGTGTGGAGAGTTTCATACGACTCATCACGTAGGCATTCATAAACGAACCGCAGATAAAGGCCAGGAATGAGGCACCAGCAATACGCGGAGCCAGACCAAAGATCTGGTGAAAGCCCTCTTCGCCGTGCCAGTAGGGAGCCCCAGGAATCCAGTCGGCGACAGCCCCGAAGATGACGAAGAGAAAGTTCATGGCGAAGCCGATCCAGATGAGCAGACGCGTACGCCCATATCCCCACACCTCACAGACCACGTCGTTGATGATATAACTGACAGGGAACACAATCAGTCCTGCGGTCATATTGGCAGGACCGAAGGAGATCTGCTTGGTCTCAAGCACGTTGGCCGTAATCAGACAGACGCAAAACAGGATGCTGTAAAGCATGAACAGCACACTGATGCGCTGCTGGGTCTTGTTTTCTTCCATAATTATAATAAATAGAAAAGCCAGCACATATAAGCAAGGAATCCCACTATCATCAGGACGCCCTCACGGCGCGACACGAAATACTTGGTATAGGCGAAGATCCATAGAATGCCGATACTGACAAGCATCATCATCAGGTCGATGATGGTGATGCCCATAATGCGCATGGGACAGATGACTGCGGTGACGCCCAGTACCAGGAATATATTGAACACGTTGGAGCCGATGGCATTACCGATGGCGAGCGAGGCCTTGCCTTTATAGGCAGCCACCACACTCGTAGCCAGTTCGGGCAGCGACGTACCGCCTGCCACGATGGTCAGACCGATTACACTCTGCCGCACGCCATAACGGTGGGCCACGTAGGTGGCACCGTCTACGAAGAATTCACTGCCGAAGATGAGACAGGTCAGCCCCACCATCATCCAGAGCAGATTGACACATAGCATCCGGTAGTTGACGGGCTTTCTCTCTCTTTCTTCGCCCAGATACTCATGACGGGGTTTCAACTCACCCGACTTACGAGCCAGCGTGAGACTGTAGATGATAAAGACGACAAAACCGACGAGCAACACGATACCGTCGCTACGACTGATCTCATTGCCCCAGAGGTGAGCCGACTCCATATCGTCGAAGCAGAGCACAAACAGCAGCAGCGAGGCACCCACGGCAAAGGGAATCTCCTTCTTCACTGTCGAGGGATTCACCACCAACGGCGCCACGACGGCTGAACAGCCCACGATGAGCATTGTATTAAAGATATTGGAACCAATGACGTTTCCCACAGCCAGGTCGGGCGTGCCCTTGATGGCTGAGATGAAACTGACGAACAGTTCCGGAGCGGAAGTGCCGGCAGCCACAATGGTTAGGCCAATGACAATCTCGGGGATGTTCACGCTGCGTGCCACAGCAGAGGCACCCTCTATCAGGCGGTCGGCTCCCCAAAGCACAAGGACGATACCCACAATAATCAACAGTCCATTCAGAATCATAAATCCTCTATGTTTAAAAAGTCATCCAATGCCCTACGGTCTTTCTTTGTCGGACGACCAGTACCTCGGGCACGGTCGACGAATCCGCTGATACGGTTCATCTCTAACAGTTCATACTGCTCAGGGGCGGTGACATTCTCGTAGATCTCCGGTAGCAGTCTCGCCCCTACCCGCTGCTCAATGGTTTTCAGAATGCGGAAAGAATAGGTGATGGGCGGCTTGCGCACATCGACGGTCTCACCCGCCTTAACAGTATGCGAGGGCTTCACGTTCACGCCACCGATGGTGACGCGCCCGTTCTTGCAGGCATCAGCCGCTATGGAGCGTGTCTTGAAGATACGCGCTGCCCACAGCCACTTGTCAATCCTCGCTACTTCCTCCATCCTTCACTTCTTCATTTTTCACTTTTCGCTTCCCCAGTTTATTATACTGGTTCATCGTGAAATCGATGCCCGCCAACACAAAACTGCGGATAATCTCCACGCCCAGGTCGATGCTCGGCTGCAACTGCTGCAACTCCTCCTCACTATACCTGCCCAGCACCCAGTCGACCTGCATGCCTCGTGGGAAGTCATTACCAATACCCATACGCAGACGGGCATAGTTCTGTCCGATAAGTTGCTGGATATGTCCCAGGCCGTTATGCCCGCCATTGCTACCTCCCGCCTTCAGACGGAAGTCACCCAAGGGCAAGGCCACCTCGTCGCTGACCACCAGCAGACGGCTCTGGTCGATATTCTCGTGGTTCAGCCAGTAACGCACGGCATTACCACTGAGATTCATATAGGTCGAGGGTTTCAGCAGAAGCACTTTACGACCCTTCAGCGACGTCTCGGCCACGAATCCATAGCGTTTGTCTTCAAAAGAAATATTGGACGCCTTCGCAAAAGCGTCCAATACCATGAATCCTGTATTGTGGCGGGTCAGTTCGTACTCGTCGCCGACATTGCCCAATCCTACAATCAAGAACTTGTCCATCAGCAACCCTGATTAAGCCTGCTCAGCGTCTGCAGCGGCAGCAGCAGAACGGGAAGCACGAGTTGCCTTCACGGAGCATACAACCACCTCAGGAGAGGTCGCAATCTCAAGACCCTCGAAACTCAGGGCACCCACCTTGATGGCCTTACCCAGTTGGAGGTTGGTCACATCGATATTGAGCACCTCAGGAATCTGCTTGTAAGGAGCGGTGACATTGATCTTACGGATGGAGAGGTTCAACTTACCACCGTCGCGCACGCCCTGTGCCAGACCATTCAATTTCACGGGGATACCGATGGTGATGGGCTTCGACTCTGTCACCTCGTAGAAATCGGCATGAAGCAGAGCATCGGTTGTGGGATGGAACTGCAATTCCTTGATGACAGCCTTATGAGCCTCACCCTCGATATCAAGGTTGATGACATACACCTCAGGAGTATACACAGCCTTGCGGAGTTCAGAGAACGATGCGCAGAATGCGAATGCCTCAGGCAGACCATTCTCACCCCTCTTCTCACCATAGATGTTACAGGGAACCAAACCCTCCTTACGGAGTTGCTTTGAAGCCTTCTTTCCAACGGCGGCGCGCTTCTGGCCTTTTACACTAATTTCTTTCATAATTGTGTTACTCTAAAATTAAGTTGTTAATACGACTGCTTAATTCACCATCACACGAGTTCTTTCGTTGTGCTTTCGGAAAAAGCGGTGCAAAGGTACAATAAAAAAGTGAAAAGTGAATAGTGAAAAGTGAAAAAGTTTCTTTTTTTAACTATTTTTTCTGTCTTTTTCTTGCATAATCGAGGAAAAATATCTAATTTTGCAATCGTAAACTTAAAATATAAACTTTAAAAGCATCAAGTGAGATGATCAACAGAGAAATTATTCGTACAAAGATTGTTCAGTTAACCTATGCATACTATCAAAACGGTAACAAGAACATCGACTCGGCAGAGAAGGAACTATTCTTCAGTCTGTCAAAGGCCTATGACCTTTACAATTACCTGCTGGCCCTCATCGTGGCAGTCACGAAGGAGGCCCGTCGTCGGAACGAAGTGCTCACCACCCGCGCCCAGAGAGAAGGCACGGAACCACCCTCACAGAAGTTCACGCTCAACCGGTTTGCCCTGCAACTGGAAGAGAACAAGGAACTCAATGAGTTCATCAGCACTCAGAAACACACGTGGAGCGATGACCAGGAGTTCGTGGCAAAACTCTATGAACTCATCGAAGGCAGTGAGATTTATCAGGCCTATATGGCCAGCACAGACGACAACTATGACGCCGACCGTGAGTTGTGGCGCAAGATCTACCGTACCCTAATCCAAAATAATTCCGACCTGGATGCTGTCCTCGAAGAGGTCAGCCTCTACTGGAACGACGACAAGGAGATTGTCGATACCTTCGTGCTTAAAACCATCAAGCGCTTCGATGAGCAGAACGGTATCAAGCAGGAACTATTACCCGAGTGGGACAGCGACGAGGAGAAGGACTTCGCCCGCAAGTTGTTCCGCTCAGCCATCCTCAATGCCGACGAGTACCAGCGCTACATGAGCGAGGCCTCGCGCAACTGGGACTTTTCACGGTTGGCCTACATGGATGTGGTCATCATGCAGATCGCCATTGCCGAAATACTCACCTTCCCCAACATCCCCATCAGCGTCACCATCAACGAGTTCGTCGATCTGGCCAAACTCTACTCCACCCATAAGAGCGGTGGCTACATCAACGGCATGCTCGACGCCATCGCCCGTCACCTCATCGACACGGGTAAGTTGACGAAGTATATTGAACCGAAGCCCGAAAAGGCCGCAAAGGTTCCCAAGGCGCCCAAGGTGATGAAGGCTGTGAAGGTAAAACCCTCCGGCAGAAAGCGCATCATTAGAAAGGATGAGTAAAATAATAATAAGGTATTAATATGACAAATTTGATTTTAGTTGCCCAGGCAGCAGGACAAGGAAGCGGAATGAGTATGATTATCATGATGGTGGCCATCTTCGCCATCATGTGGTTCTTCATGATCAAGCCGCAGCAGAAGAAACAGAAGGAAATCCAGAAGTTCCAGAACGAACTGACGGAAGGCACGGAAATCGTCACTGGCGGCGGTATCCACGGTGTCGTCAAGAGCATCGACCTCGCCAAGAACACTGTCGATGTGAAGATTGCACGCGACGTGGTCGTCACAGTAGAGAAGACCTCTGTCTATAAGGACATGGGGACACCTATTCAAAAATAGTCTGCCTGTATGCGGAAGTTTTGGAAAGTTCTTCGGGAACTCCTGTTTAGCCAAGTCAACAAGGAGTTTCTGCTCTTTTTATTCTTCCTCGCACTTTCTGGTGTGTTCTGGCTTTTCATGACCCTGAACGAGACTTACGAGAAGGAGTTTAGCATACCAGTCACCATCACCAACATCCCTCAAAATGTGGTACTCACCTCCGACGAGACCGACACCTTACGCGTAACGATCCGCGATAAGGGCATCACCCTTGCCACCTATATGTATGTTGATGGTCTGAAAAACATCATGCTCAATTTCTCCTCCCACGCCCGTAATAACGGGACGGGTATCGTTTCCGCCAATGAATTGCAGAAACTGGTCTACCAGCAACTGGCCAACAGTTCCACTATCACAGCCATCAAGCCTGAGAAGTTGGACTACTACTTCAACTACGGTGCCAAGAAGCGCGTGCCCGTCAGATGGAGTGGTCGTGTCATTCCTGATGAACTCTATTTCATCTCCCGTGTACAGTATTGGCCCGACAGTGTCGATGTATATGCCTCCACGGAGAAACTCGACAGCATCACCACCATGTATACCGAGCAGTTGAACTACGCCAACTTCCGCGACACGCTGTTCGTCAATGTCCACTTGGCCCGGAGCAAGGGTGTGAAGACCGTACCAGACATGGTCAAGGTGGGCTTCTTCACCGACGTGCTCACCGACGAGGATATCGAGGGCGTACCCATCCAGGGCATCAACATGCCCCCAGGCAAGGTACTACGCACTTTCCCCTCCAGGGTCACCGTCCATTTCGTAGCAGGTGCCAGCGTCTATAAGAACCTGACCTATGAGGATTTCACCGTCGTGGCCGACTATAAGGAAATGAAGGCCAGTCCTTCGGAGAAATGCCGCATCTACTTGAAGAAGGCACCTCCAGGCATCTCACGTGCCCGTCTGAGCACCGATGCTGTGGACTACCTCATCGAAGAAGACCAGAGCGAACTATGAAGATCGGCATCACAGGCGGCATAGGCAGCGGAAAGAGTTACGTCTGCAAGCGTTTAGAAGCCCGTGGCATACAGGTCTACGACTGCGACAGCGCCGCCAAGCGTCTCATCCGCACCTCTTCCGAACTCCAACAGCAGTTGAAGGCACTGGTAGGCTCGCTCGAAAAGGCCGACATAGCCAGATTCTTGTTGGGGTCAGAGCAAAACGCCAAGGCCATCGACGCCATTGTGCATCCCGCTGTCTTCCGCGACTTCGAGCAGAGTGGCCTGCAATGGATGGAGAGCGCCATCCTCTACGAGTCGGGTGCCATCCGTCTGGTCGACAAGGCCATCGTGGTCACCGCCCCCGACGAGGTGCGCATCCGTCGCGTCATGGAGCGCGACCATATCTCACGGGAGAAAGTCCTCGAATGGATGAGCCGTCAACTGCCGCAGGACGAGGTGCGCCGCCGTGCCCACTTCGAGATTGTCAACGACGGCACTACAGATATCGATAAACAAATCAAACAAATATTAAATGCAATGAAAGAAACCATTTTAGCCATCGCCGGTAAGCCCGGCCTTTACAAACTCGTCACACGAGGCAAGAACAGCCTCATCGTTGAGGCTCTCGACGCCACCCACCGCCGTCTGCCGGCTTTCGCCACCGACCGCATCACCTCCTTAGGTGATGTCGCCATGTTCACCCAGACCGATGACGTGCCCCTAATGGATGTCCTCGAGAATATCAAGACGCTCGAAGAGGGCAAGAAAGCCAGCATCGATGAGAAGAAAGCCTCGCCCAAGGAGTTGCAGGACTACTTCACCAAGGTGCTCCCCGAGTGGGATCGCGACCGTGTGCAGAACAGCCACATCAAGAAACTCATCACCTGGTACAATATCCTCGTCGAGGCAGGTATCACCGATTTCAAGTCCGATGTCGCCCCCACCGAAGGCGACAACATCGACGACAGACAATAAGACTAAAGGGCTTCCTTAAGAAGCCCTTTACTTTTTACCGTATATCGAAGAGAATCTTCCTTCGGTTCTGCAGTGAGGACGGTTCACTTCCTCGCTCAGATACCCAGGGCGGCAATGGTGGCGGCACTGGAACCATCGACCAGGGCGGCAACACGACTACGAGTTGTACGGGTCACGGCCCCATCTAAACAGAATCATCCCCAGCCGAGAGGACTGGGGATGATTATCGATTATGTAGGGGATGATTTTTCGTTTATGTAGTGGGTTGGTTCGGCTTAGAATCTGCCGCCGCCACCAAAGCCGCCACCGCCGCCGAAGCCGCCGCCTCCACCGAAGCCGCCGCCGCCCATCGGCATACCACCTCCGAAGCCGCCACCGCCACGACGACCACCGCCGCCGCCCATCGGCATACCACCCATCGGCATACCTCCCATCATGCCACGGCGAGAAGCACGTGTGCCGAAGAAGTTCAGACGATAACTGGCGCGGAACATGATGTAACTGTTGATGGCATTGTACTCGTTATCGGTGCGGGCCATCGCAGAGATAGTGGTTGAGAAGTTAGACTGCTGCTTCAGGATGTCGAAGAACTGCAGCGAGAGTGTCAGGGGCTTGCCCTTGAGGAGACTCTGAGAGATCTGCGCATTCCAGATGAGTTCGTTGGTGTTCATTGACTGATCGTCATAACCACGACGGCTGTTCATACTGATATCCGTTGTAATCTGGGTGCCCCAGGGCAGATAGATCGTGGAGTTCGCACCGTAGGAGTATGTCCAGGTGTCGAGGTTCGACTGCGGCTGCAGTTTGTTACGGGTTGTATTGTAGTTCACTGATCCGTTGAGTTCCAACTCAAACCAGTCGTTACGATAGCCGAATCCCAGACGTCCACCAATATTGTTCTGGTTGGTAGAATTTCTCTTGGTCTCCCTGGTCTGACGATCAGCAACAAAACCTACACGGTGGTTGAAGTTCTCGTTCACAGAAACATTATAGGTGAAGTAGCCTAACGAGTCGATGGCCGAATTCCACATGATATTACCACCAGCATTCCAGTTACCGTTGATATTCTCAGGACGTGATTCCTGTCCACCAATATCGGTAAATCTCACGATATTGGCAATGCTGTTCATGGTGGTCGAGAAGTTCAGGTTGGCGTTGATCATACGCTGGTGACTCATGATGTAGTTGTTGAAGCGCAGATTGAAACTCTGTGTGAACGAAGGCTTCAGGTCAGGGTTACCAGTGGTCTTGTTCAGAGGGTTAGTATCATCGTTGATCACGAGCAGTTGGTCGATAGACGGCTGGCTGGTGCTACCACGATACTGGAACTGGAGGCTACCTTGTGGTGTGGGGCGCCAGCGGAAGTTGGCTGTCGGGCTCCAGTTGGTGACTGTACGGTTGACCACCGTGTCAACGCCTAAGTAGCGCTGTGTGTATTCCGAGGTTTGCGGGATGATCTGGACACCCACATTGAAATCGTAGGTATCACGGATAAAGCGCAGCATGACCTCACCAGTGTGGATATAGTTCTTGTAGGCCGAGTAACGGCTCTGGTCCTTGCTGTAATAGAAATCGTTGGCACTTGGATTGTAGCCTGCCTGAACCTGATCGAAATACTCGCTCCAGTTACGGTAGACAGGTATGATACCGTTGAAGTCGAAACTTCTGGTAGGATCGGCCAGCAGCGGGTTCGAATAGTCGAACGTCTGACGGTCGTTCTCGTTATAGCGATACTGGAAGGTATAACTGAATTGCAGGAAGGTAGCGTATGCGATTGGCTCGCTATAGGTAGCACGTGCGCTGTAATCCCACGACTTGGTAGGCGTCAGGTTGTAACGGTTGGCCTGATACTTGTCGAGTCCGCTGACACCATTGTAGGTTGTGGTTCTTCCCTGGAAGAGATGCGTCTGGTTGCTCGACAACTGCTTATTCTCGTTGTTACTGTAATTACCAGTCAACTGTAAAGTGATGTTACGTCCTGTGCCACTGAGCAAACGGTTAATCTGCAGGGTACCGCCGAGTCGTTTGTTCTCACCATAGCCCAGCGACTTGTTGTCGCTACTGTTGGTGATATAATTAGCCAGGTCGCCACCGTTCTTCACAATCTCAGCCATGACTGCTGCGTCGAGTTGGTAGTTGACATAGTCGTAGGGGTTGTCGTTGAACGTAGCGGAGGTGTTCCAACTACGGCTGTCGTTGCTGCCGAAACTCCAGTTCGGACGGAAGGCGATATTCCACAGCGTATCGGGTGTCCACTCCAGACGTCCTTGAATACTCCAGTTGGTAGAGCGGGAATAACTCTGATTGATGGAGTTAGAAATCTGTTTCATACTCTCGTCGCCCGTGAAGTTATCCGTGAAACGGCGTGACCAAGAGTCGCCATCGCGGTGGTTCCAGTTCACACTAGCCTGGGCAATGATCAGTTTCGGCTTCTCATAGTTGAGGTTCACCATACCGGTCTTGGCTGCATTCAGGCCACCGCCGCCCATGCCCATACCGCCACCGAAACGACGGCCACCGCCGCCGCCCATACCCTGGTCGTTGGTATTGTTGGCATTGAACATACCCATCACACGGTAGTCATCACGCATATACATACCGAACAGACGACCGGAATAACGCTTCTCGGTACCATAGCCCAAGTCGGCATTCATCATCGTACCACGGTTCATACCTGCACGGATACCGAAGTCGAGCACTGTCTGCTCGTTACCATCGTCGATACCTGTGATACGAGCCAGGTCGCTCTTCTCATCATAGGCACGCACCTTTTCGATAATCGAGGTGGGCAGGTTCTTCAGGGCTGTCTTAGAATCGCCGAAATCCTTACCGTCGACCTTGATCTTCGACACCTGCTTACCATTGATAGTGATGTTACCATTCTCGTCGATGTCAGCACCAGGCATACGCTTCACCAGTTCCTCCACCACTGAGCCCTCAGGTACACGATAGGCATCAGCATTGAAAATCAGGGTGTCGCCCTTCGACTGCACCTTAGCCAGGTGAGCCGTCACGGTGGTACCCTTCAGCATGATAGCGTCAGGCTCCAACTGGATGGTGCCTGCTGCCACATTCTTACCCTCAATCTTAATGGTCTTGGTGTACGTCTTGAAGCCCACGAAGGTGATGCGCAGGGTGAAACTACCGTCGCGTGGCACCTTGATGGAGAATGCACCGTCTGTGTTTGTTACTGCATTGGCTATGACCTTCTCTCCGCTTAATACAGAGGCCGTAGCCTGAATGACTGCTTCTTTGGAATCCGACTCAATCACAGTACCGCTAACTGTGCCTTGGGCGAATGCCGTCATGGTCGAAACCGACACTAAAAAAATAACAAGTAATCTTTTCATTGATAGTTTTTATTGAAATTTTGTGTTTTTGACGCATCCTGTGAAGAAAAGTTTAATGGATTTGAAAAAAAAAGGGTAAAATCGACAATTATTTACCAATTTGTACACGATTTCAGAATAATTAATATACCTTTGCACGGAATTTAAGACATCAACCGTAGCATGAGTCCACAGAAAGTGATTATTGCCGACAGTCTGGAACAGACGCTGACGCAGGCCATTGGCGAGTGCGAGCACGACAGGATATTCCTTCTTGCCGACGAGACAACGCAGAAAGCCTGTGTGCCGCTGATAGCAGACTTCGACTGCCTGAAAGGGGCGCAGACCATCGTCATAGGTGCCACAGACACCCATAAGACCATAGAGTCGTTGGCACATGTCTGGGAAGAGTTGGGCAAGGGTGGCGCCACCCGTCACACCTTATTAATTAATATAGGTGGCGGTATGGTGACAGACCTGGGGGGCTTTGCAGCCTCCACCTTCAAAAGGGGCATCAACTACATCAACATCCCCACCACGCTGCTCTCGATGGTCGACGCCTCCGTGGGCGGAAAGACGGGCATCAACTTCAGGGGACTGAAAAACGAGATCGGCGTCTTCAACAATGCCGCCAGCGTGATTCTCGACACGCGATTCCTGCGTACGCTGGATCAGGAGAATATCCTCTCCGGCTATGCCGAGATGCTGAAACACGGACTTATCTCCAACGAACAGATGTGGGCGGAACTGCTCAACTTTGAGGTAGAGGCACCCGACTTCGGGCTGTTACAAAGGATGGTAGAAGAGTCTGTGGCCGTGAAGCAGCGCATCGTGACGGAAGACCCTACGGAGCAAGGCATCCGCAAAGCCCTCAACCTGGGGCATACCGCAGGACACGCCTTCGAGTCGTTCGCCCTGCGCAAGCATCCGATATTACACGGCTATGCCGTTGCCTACGGCCTCATCTGCGAACTCTACCTGAGTGCCGTGAAGACAGGCTTCCCCTCCGACAAGATGCACCAGACGGTGAGTTTCATCAAGGCGCACTACGGTAAGATGACCATCACCTGCGACGACTACCCCACCCTGCTGGAACTGATGACGCACGACAAGAAGAATACGGCAGGCATCATCAACTTCACGCTGCTGGGTGGCATCGGCGACATCCGCATCAACCAGACTGCCACGCAAGAAGAGATTTACGAGGCACTCGACTTCTACAGGGAGTGCTGACAACCCATATCCAATCAACTTTATTCTACCTAACATATTACTAACTAATGGGTGGGACGGCTCGCGAGAGTAGTCCCATCTTCTGTTTTACAACGCCTTTCGTGAAAAAAAAGGCGAAGATGAACCGTTTTTCGGAGAATTGTTGTACTTTTGTAGCGTCAATCGCACACAGACGAATGAAAAGAATATGGAAGTGGATTGGGATAGCGGTTCTGACACCCATTCTGCTGTTCTTGATACTCGCCGCATTGCTCTACTTACCGCCAGTCCAGAACTGGGCGGTACAGAAGGTGGCTGCCATTGCCTCAGAGAAGACAGGCATGGACATCACCGTGGGGTACGTCAGACTGGAATGGCCACTCAACCTGGGACTCGACAATTTCCGTGCCCTGCACCCCAACGACTCACTACCCAACGTCACTGACACCATTGCCGACACGAAACACCTGACCGTAGACATACAATTATGGCCCCTCTGGAAGAAACGGGTGGTCATCAACCAACTGGCACTCCAAGAGACAAAACTCAATACCAACGGCTTTATCAGCGACCTCAGAATCAAGGGCGACGTGGGAGAACTGTGGCTGCGCTCCAACGGCATCGACTTGGACAAGGAACTGGCAGAGGTGAATGGTGCAAGACTGACGGATGCCCGTCTCGACATCGCCCTGAGCGACACGGCTGCCGTGGACACCACAGAATCGACACTCAAATGGATCATCAATGCCGACAGCCTCAGTTTCCGACAGACAGACCTCACCCTGCACTTGCCTGGCGACACGGTGGCCATGAGGACGCTACTGGGACAGGCTGTGGCCAGAGAGGCCCGCATAGACCTCGGAACGAGCATCTACCAGGTGGGCAGTCTCGACGGCACGGGCTGCAGTTTCGACTATGAACCCATCGGACTGTCGGACATGACACTGGGAATCGACCAGTTCAGTTACGCCCCCACAGGCACCTCCCTCTACATCAGGAAGGCTGCCCTGAAAGACAAGAGCACAGGACTGGAAATCACCGACATAAAAGGAAGTATCAGATTTGATGCCAACTTCGACAACATGCAGATACCAGCCCTCTACGTGAAGACACCCGACTCGGACATCTTCACGGAGGTGGATATGGACCTGAACACCTTTGGCGACGACAACCCAGGGAAGATGAAGATGCGCCTGAACGCCCAAATCGGCAAACAGGATATGATCAAACTCCTGAGCGACATACCGCAGAGTTTCATCCGACAATACCCCAACCAGCCCCTGAGCATCAAAGGCTCCGTGAACGGCAATATGCAACAGATGGACTTCACGGGCTTGGACATCAACCTGCCAACGGCCTTCCACGCCACCGCCAGCGGTACGGCAGGGTACCTGACAGACCCCAAAAGGCTGAAAGCAGACATACGCATGAATGCCAAGACACAGAACCTGGACTTTGCCTCCAGTCTGATGCCCTCAAAAGACTTCCGCATCCCCAACGGCATCAGCCTCGACGGCACCATCAAGGCCGACGGCACCAGATACGCTGCTGACCTCACGGCACAGGAAGGCGACGGTAGCATGACACTGAAAGGCAACGCCACCATCCCCCTGGATACAAAAGGAAATATGGCCACTCAATTGATGACCTACGATGCAGACATCAAGATACAGAACCTGAACCTACACCATTTCATGCCCAACGACTCGCTCTACCACCTCTCGACAGAGATACGGGCCAAGGGCTACGGCACGGACTTCCTTTCCAACCGCAGTCACCTGACCGCCGACGCCACCGTGAGCCAGTTGCACTACGGACACTGGAACCTGAGTGGACTGACAGCCACTGCCAACCTCCAAAACGGACGCGGACAGGCCACACTGGAAGGACATAACGAACTCTTCGACGGTTCCATAGGCATTGATGCCCTGCTCGACACCAAGAAACTACAAGGCACCATCAGCGCCGACCTCGCCAAGGCCGACCTCTACGAGATGCGACTGCTGGACAAGCCCCTAACCATCGGACTGTGCGGACATGTGGACGTGCACTCCGACTTCAAGCAGAGCCATACCGTCACAGGGCTGTTAGGCGACCTCTACATCGCCACCGAGAAGAACCTCTTCCATCCTGACGACCTCGGACTGCACCTCGTGACGAATAGCGACACCACCTATCTGCGCGCCCAGAGCGGCGACCTCATCGTGAAACTCGATGCCAGCGGAGGCTATGAGAAAGTGCTCCGACAGATGTCAGTACTCAGTGACTCCGTCATGGGCCAGTTTGAGCAGAAGATCATCGACCAGCCAGCCATCACACGCCTGCTACCCACCATGAAAGTGCATGTGGAGAGTAAGCGTGACAATCCCCTAGCCAACTTCCTGAAAGCAAATAACATCAATTTCAAGGAACTGTTCTTAGACCTCAACACATCACCCATGACAGGTATCAACGGCAAGAGTTACCTCTACTCGCTCGTCTATGACAGTACGCGGATAGACACCTTCCGATTGAACCTGACGCAGAAAGGCGAACGACTGACCTATCAGGGACAGGTGCGCAACAACAAGAAGAACCCGCAGTTCGTGTTCAATGCCCTCTTCGACGGACACCTGCACGAGCATGGGGTACTGGTAGGCTTGCGCTATTACGATGCTAACGACAAAATGGGTATCCGTCTGGGAACCACAGCAGAGATGGAGGCAGAAGGCATCCGCTTCAAACTGATGCCAGAACGTCCCACCATCGGCTACAAGGAATTCAACCTGAACAAAGACAACTACATCTTCCTGACCCGTACGAAGGGCAGACAGGGCTTGGGCAGAATACAGGCGAAGGTAGACCTTATAGCCGACGACAAGACGGGTCTGAAAATCTATACGGAGAACCAGGACTCCACGATGCTGCAGGATCTGACCGTCAGTATCAACCACTTAGACCTGGGAGAACTGACATCCGTGCTGCCCTATATGCCACGTATCACTGGGTACCTGCAAGGCGACTACCACATCCTGCAAGACCAAGACGCCCATATTTCCGTAGCCTCAGATATGGCCGTACAGAACATGACCTACGAAGGCTCGCCCATCGGCAACATCAGCACGGAGTTGGTCTATCTGATGAAAGAGGATGATACCCATGCCATAGAGGCCCGTCTGATGCTCGACGACGAGGAATTCGGACTGCTGAGCGGTACCTACAAAGGCGACGGACAAATTGATGCCTTCTTTACGATGACGCGCTTCCCGCTGTCGATAGCCAATGGTTTCGTGCCAGACCAACTGGTAGGTCTTGAAGGCTACGGTGAGGGAGAACTGACCATCAAAGGCACAACCACCCATCCACAAGTGGATGGGGAAATCTATGTGGAAGACGCCTATCTCGTGAGCCAGCCCTATGGCGTCAGGATGCGCTTCGACAACGACCCTGTACGCGTGGTGGGCTCACATCTGCTGTTAGAGAACTTCGGACTCTATGCCTACAATGACGAGCCACTCGTGATGATGGGCGACGTGGACTTCTCGGATACAGACCACATCACAACCAACCTGCAGATGCGTGCCCGTAACCTGTTGCTCATCAACGCAAAACAAGAAGACAAATCCATCGCCTTCGGCAAGGCGTACGTCAACTTCTTTGCCCGTTTGCAAGGCCCGGTGGAACAGATGAATATGAGAGGGCGTCTGGATGTGCTGGGCTCAACGGATATGACCTATATGCTGCTCGACTCACCACTCTCCACCGACAACAGACTGGATGAGTTGGTGAAATTCACGGATTTCAGCGACACCACACAGGTGGTGGTGACGCGCCCCACACCCACTGGTTTCGAGGCGGACCTGAACATCAATGTCTCGCAGGGAGCGCACATCATCTGTAACCTGAACATCGACCAGACAAACTACATCGACCTGATGGGAGGTGGTGACCTGCGTATGAAGTACAATTCAGAAGGCATTGACCTGAGAGGACGCTATACACTCTCCAACGGCGAGATGAAGTACTCATTGCCAGTGATTCCGCTGAAGACCTTCACCATCAAGGACGGCAGTTATGTGGAGTTTACGGGCGACCCCATGAACCCACGCCTGAACATCACGGCCACAGAGCGTACCAAAGCCACTGTCTCCAATGAAGGCGGAGCCACTCGCAGCGTGGCCTTCGACTGTGGCGTGATCATCACCAAGACACTCAACGACATGGGACTGGAGTTCATCATCGAGGCACCTGAGGATCAGAGCATCAGCGGCGAGTTGGCTACGATGTCGAAGGAGGAACGGGGAAAGATTGCCGTCACTATGCTGACAACAGGCATGTATCTCGCTGACGGCAACACCAGCAATTTCTCGATGAATTCAGCCCTGAGCACCTTCCTCCAGAGTGAGATCAACAACATTGCCGGCTCTGCCTTCAAGACCCTCGATCTCAGCGTGGGCATTGACAACAGTACTGATGCCT
Source organism: Prevotella sp. (assembly GCA_017518935.1). GTDB lineage: Bacteria > Bacteroidota > Bacteroidia > Bacteroidales > Bacteroidaceae > Prevotella. The sequence goes on along the minus strand of JAFWTK010000317.1, from coordinate 6,592 downwards.
CCGGTTCCATGCACACAGACTACTCGTTCAAGTTTGCCAAGCGCCTGTGGAACAACCGCTTGAAGATTCAGATTGGCGGCAAGGTGTCGTCAGGGAATGATGTCGCTATGGGACAGAACAACTCGTTCTTCGACAATGTCACGATGGAATATCGTCTGAACCAGAATGCGACGCAGAACCTGAAACTCTTCTACAACCAGAATGTCTACGACTGGCTCGAAGGCTATACAGGAGAGTACGGCGTGGGCTTCCTCTGGCGGCGTGAACTGGATAATTTCTGGGATATTTTCCGTTTCTGGAAGAAGGAACAGCAGCCAATACCTATGCGACAGTCATCCATAATGCAGCTACGTGACAGTGTACGAACCGACTCAATCCAACAAAACAGATAGAGAAATGAAAGAAGTCAAAAGAAGATATAGGGAGATAAAGGAAGATAAAAGACGAATGACATGCAGGCGAAAATGGTCTGTAACAAAACAATTGTCCTCTATCTCTTTCTACCTCCTTCTAACGACCTCTATCTACCTCCTTTCTTCCTGTTCGATGACGAAGAACATCCCAGAAGACGACCAACTCTTCACTGGACTGAAGAAGATTCAGTATTTAGACGAGCGGAAGGACAGTTTCGCCACCCACCTCGAAAACACAAAGTTGGAGTTGGAGGCAGCCCTCGCCACAGAGCCCAACGGTTCACTCTTCGGCAGCAGTTATTACAGCGTGCCCTGGTCTTGGCACCTGTGGGTCTACAACCATTTCTCGAAGAAAGAAAGCAAATTTGCCAAATGGATGACCAAGTCGTTTGGCAAGCCCCCCGTGCTGATGAGTCAGGTGAATCCCACCCTGCGTGCCTCTGTGGCCAAGAGTGTGCTTCGCAACAACGGCTATTTCCGAGGGGATGTAGGCTATGAGATCCTTCCACAGAAAAATCCCAAGAAAAGCAAAATTCGCTATTCCGTCAAGCTCGACTCCCTCTTCACACTCGACTCAGTGGCCTACGTCAACTTCCCTGACACCATCCAACAACTCATCGACTCCACCAGTCAGGAGAGCCTCATCCAGTCAGGCCGTGCCTTTAGCGTAGGAGCCCTCGATGGGGAGCGCAGCCGTGTCAATACACTGTTGCGCAACAACGGCTACTATTATTACAATTCGAGTTATGCCTCTTATCTGGCCGACACCGTAGCCGTAGCCAACAAGTCGCAACTCCGTTTCCAACTGGCCGAGGGTGTCCCTGACGAGGCACTCCACAAATGGTATATCGGACGTATCGACGTGCAGTTACGCAAGACGATGCGCGAACAAATGACGGACTCACTCATGCGTCGCAATTCCACTATTCACTTCAACGGCAAGCGCCCTCCCATCCGTCCCAATGTGATATTGAGGAACATGCGACTGCGCTCCCGCCAGCCCTATTCCTACGAAAGGCACCAGGAGTCCATCAGCAAGATCAATGCCACAGGTGTATTCAGCACCACCGATTTCCAGTTTATGCCCAGGCCAGGGACAGACACCCTCGACCTCCGCCTGAACTGTGTGTTCGACAAACCCTACGACTTTTACATCGAGACGAATTTCATCGGGCGCACCAGTGGGCGCTATGGACCGGAAACAAAGATTGGTTTCACAAAACTCAATGCCTTCCGAGGAGGAGAGAAAATCGACATCAACCTGCATGGTGCCTATGAATGGCAAACGAATGGCGGATCGGACATGAGCAGTTACCAGTATGGTGCAGATGCATCGATAGAGTTCCCACGTATCGTCGCACCTTTTTACAACAATGAACCAAGACGGCGCGACGGCGACAGACGCCCCAGGCGCAGACGTTTCTATGCCGCTCCAACAACCTATGCCAAGGTGTCGATGGATGTGATTCGCCGCCCACAGTACTATAAGATGCACATTGTCACCGGTGAATGGACCTACCGCTGGCAGCCCACCGCCTCCAGTCGCCACGAGTTCTCGCCGTTGACACTGAAATACCAGTACATGAACAGTCATACTGACCTGTTCGACACCATCGTGAATAGAAACCCCTACCTCATGGCGACGATGGAAGACCATTTCATTCCCAAGATGCGCTATACCTATACCTACACCAGCCCTGCCACCCTGCGCAACCCCATCCGCTGGGAGACCACCATCGAGGAGTCGGGCAACCTGGTGTCGATGTGGGACTTGCTCGCCGGTCATTCGTTCTATGAGAAGAACAAGACACTCTTCAAGACCCCCTACTCGCAGTTCCTGCGGTTCGAGACAGATTTCACGAAGACCTGGAATCTTTCATCGTCGAGTCAACTGGTGGGTCATGTCAACGGAGGCATTATCTATAGTTATGGTAACAGCAATGACATCCCTTATAGTGAGAGTTTCTATGCCGGGGGAGCCAACAGTGTGAGAGCTTTCGGTGTGCGCGAAATAGGACCTGGAGCCTTCGACGGGAGGTTGACTACCCGTCAGGGAGCCTACCTGATGCAAAACGGCGACATCAAATTCGTGGCCAATCTCGAATACCGAACCAATCTCTTTGGCAACCTCAATGGAGCCATCTTCCTCGATGCGGGCAATGTATGGAACCGCAGGGATTTCGAAATGCCTTCCAATTACGATGAACTTGACGCAGTTTCGCAGGGATTCATGGATGAACTCAACAGGCTCTATCTGGAAAGTTCCTTCCGACTCAAGCGCATGTTCTGGCAGACGGCCCTCGGCACAGGTATCGGCCTGCGTTATAATCTCGGATTCCTGGTCATCCGACTCGACTGGGGTATCGCCCTCCACTGTCCGTACGAGACCTCGAAGTCGGGCTATTTCAATGTCGACAGTTTCAAGGATGCCCAGACGCTCCACTTCGCCATCGGCTATCCGTTCTAAATAGTGAATAATGAAAAGTGAATAGTTAATAAATGTAGAGCGGTAGCAAATTATTCACTTTTCACTTTTCACTTTTCACTAAAAAAATGTACCTTTGCACGCAGATTTTCAAATTTCTTTTTATTTTGGCTTATGAAACCGACATTATTTTTGTTAGCAGCAGGCATGGGAAGCCGCTATGGAGGATTGAAACAACTCGACGGTCTGGGTCCCAACGGGGAGACCATCATGGACTATAGTATCTACGATGCCATCCAGGCAGGATTCGGCAAGATTGTATGGGTCATCCGCAAGGACTTCGAAGAGCAGTTCCGTACGCAGATTCTCGCCAAATACGAGGGACATATCCCCTGCGAACTCTGTTTCCAAGGACTGGATGCCCTACCAGAAGGCTTCAGCGTGCCAGAAGGTCGCCAGAAGCCCTGGGGTACTAACCACGCCGTACTGATGGGTAAGGATGTTATCAAGGAGCCGTTCTGTGTCATCAACTGCGACGATTTCTACAACCGCGACGCCTTCATGGTGATTGGCAAATATCTCTCCGAACTGCCTGAGGGTGCCAGGAACCAGTATGCGATGGTGGGTTTCCGCGTGGGTAACACCCTCTCCGAAAACGGTACAGTTGCCCGTGGCGTCTGCTCTACCAACGAGAAGAACCACCTCACCACCGTCGTGGAGCGCACGGAGATTGTTCGCTGTGCTGCCGACGGTTCCAATACCGGTGCTGCCAACGAGCCCATCCGCTATAAGGACGAGCAGGGCCAGTGGGTTGTCGTCGACGACAACACTCCCGTTTCCATGAATATGTGGGGATTCACGCCAGACTACTTCGAGTACAGCGAGACCTACTTCAAGGAGTTCCTGAGCGATCCAAAGAACATGGAGAACCTGAAGGCCGAGTTCTTTATCCCATTGATGGTGAACAAACTCATCACTGAAGGCACTGCTACTGTAGAGGTACTCGACACCACCAGTAAGTGGTTCGGTGTGACCTATGCAGCCGACCGTGAATCGACGGTGGCTCGTATCCAGAAACTCGTCGATGAGGGTGTTTATCCTAATAAACTGTTTTGATGAACATAGATATTCTGACAGATGATCAGTTGGCTCAACTCAACCATCTGATCTCTGTCTCACAGAACATCATCATTACCTGTCATCAGAGTCCTGACGGCGATGCAATTGGTTCCTCTTTGGCATGGGCCTCCTATTTAGGGACCTTGGGCAAGGAGGTGACTGTCATCGTGCCCGACCAGTACCCCGACTTCCTGCTGTGGCTGCCGAATACAGAGAAAATTGTAAGGTATGACAAGCATCGGGAGAAGTGCGACATGCTCCTGAAGATTGCCGACCTCGTCTTTTGCTTGGATTATAACACGCCTTCGCGCGTCGATGAGATGCAGCAGATCCTGCTCAGCACCCAGGCCAAGCGGGTGCTGATTGACCATCACCTGAATCCGGATGTGCCGACAGTCCTGACCATCTCCCACCCCGAAGCCTGCAGCACCTGCGAGATTGTGTTCCGCATTGTGTGGCAGATGGGCGCATTCGATAGTTTGGACAAGCACTTCGCCATCCCCATCTATTGCGGCATGATGACTGATACGGGCGGTTTTACTTTTGCCTCCTCACGACCTGAGATCTTTTATATCATCTCCTTGTTGTTGACCAAGCATATTAATAAGGACAAAATCTATCGCAATGTCTATCATAATTACAGCGAGAACCGCCTGCGGCTGATGGGCTATGTCCTGTACGAGAAACTGGTCTATCTCCCTGAGTATAATGCGTCCTACTATGCGCTGACGAAAGAAGACCTCCGCCGTTTTCACTTCCTCAAGGGCGATGCCGAGGGATTAGTAAACATTCCCCAGCAGATTAAGGGACTGCGCCTCTCTATCTCCCTACGCGAAGACACGGAAAAGGAACGGCTCGTTTGGGTCAGCCTGCGCTCCGTCGATGATTTCCCCTGTAACCAGATGGCCGATCAGTTCTTCAACGGCGGCGGCCACCTGAATGCTGCCGGCGGTCGTCTGACCTGCACTATCGACGAGGCCATCGAGACCGTCAAGCGTGCCATCATTGCCTTCGACGACCTTCTGAAAGGTTAAAAAAAGACAAGGCGGTAGCAAATTATTCACTTTTCACTATTCACTTTTCACTTTTTTTCGTATCTTTGCAGCCGATATGAAGAAGATTCTATTACTCATAATAGCAACCATCGTGGTTTTTGCCAGTTGCAATGACTACGAGACCTACGGCGACCAGAAGGAAAAAGAGCGCAATGCCATCAACAAGTTCATTGCCGATTCCAGCATTACGGTCATCTCTGAAGATGTATTCAATCAGAATGGCTATAAGACAGACCTGACGCGTAATGAATTCGTCAAACTCGACAAGAGCGGCGTCTATATGCAGATTGTCCGTCAGGGTTGCGGCACCAAGTTACAGAATGGCGAGACAGCCAATCTAATCTGCCGTTGTAAGGAGTATAACATCATGAAGGACACGCTTGCGGTGGAAACGGATGTCTTCTATGCCGCCGCCTGTCCCGACATTATGCGTGTCAGTTGCACTAGCGGTACCTTCACCGCCTCCTTCACCAAGGCCATCGCTTACAACATGTATTATTGTTATGGCAGTGCAGCAGTCCCCGCCGGCTGGCTGGTACCCCTGACCTATATCAACGTAGGAGTCCCCCAAAATGACGATGATGAGATTGCAAAGGTGCGCCTGATTGTTCCCCATAGCCAGGGGCATACGATGGCCACCCAGAACGTGACGCCCTATTATTATGAACTTACATTACAGCGAGAAGCATAACGATTTTTTAGTAATTTAGAACCCTTATGACACTTATTAAATCTATTTCAGGCATCCGCGGAACCATTGGCGGACGCACAGGTGATACTCTCAACCCACTAGACATTGTCAAGTTCACCACCGCCTATGCCACATTCATCAAGAAAAAAGCAGGACACTGCGGGAAGATCATCGTGGGCCGCGACGGACGCATTTCTGGCGAGATGGTCAAGAATGTGGTATGCGGCACCCTGATGGGCATGGGCTTCGATGTCATCAACATCGGCTATGCCACCACCCCGACCACTGAACTGGCCGTCCGCATGGCAGGAGCCGACGGTGGCATCATCATCACCGCTTCCCACAATCCCCGCCAGTGGAATGCCCTCAAACTGCTCAATAACGAGGGCGAGTTCCTGACGGCAGCCGAAGGTGCAGAGGTGCTCGACATTGCAGCCCGCGAGGATTTCGATTATGCAGATGTAGACCATCTGGGGAAATATACAGAAGACAATAGTTTTGATCAGCGCCATATCGACTCCGTGCTCCAGTTAAAACTGGCAGATGTGGAGGCCGTCAAGAAGTGTAAGTTCCGTGTCTGCGTGGACACCATCAACTCCGTGGGCGGTATCATCCTCCCCGGGTTGTTCAAGGCTCTCGGTGTCGACTATGAGATTCTCAATGCCGACTGCACAGGTGACTTTGCACATAACCCTGAGCCACTGGAGAAAAACCTCCAGAGCATCATGGATAAGATGAAGAAAGGCGGTTTCGACCTTGGTATCGTGGTAGATCCAGACGTAGACCGCCTCGCCTTTATCTGCGAGGATGGCACGATGTTCGGCGAGGAATACACCCTCGTCAGCGTCGCCGACTATATCCTCACCCACACACCAGGAAATACCGTCAG
>JAFWTK010000316.1 GCA_017518935.1 Prevotella sp. | reverse complement strand
TATCGTCACCGATGGCGAACCAGGTATCACCCTCAGCGGCTGCTGGGAATACGATGGTATAGACAGGTATGTCGATATTGGCCTGGTTGAACTTCAGTTCTTTAGTAGAGCAAGAACCAGCCCAGTCATTAGGACCACCGACGATGTAGTAGTTGACGGCCTGACGAACCACCTTGTAGGTCAGGTTGTTCATGTCGAGCGTAATCTTGTAGATATTACCCTTGTCACCATTGATGACTGGTGTCTGAACACCCTGATCGTCGCCTTTGTAGACAATGAAGTTCTCAAGTGAGTTGTCGCCATTGACGGCACATCCCATCTCACCGAGATTGACCTCGTCCCAGTTGCCGTTCTCATAATGAGAGCCTTCATAGAACTTGTACCAGGCATCACCGTCTCCAGACAGTGTCACAACAGCGGTATAGACTCCTTCACTCTCCTTTTCCATCCAGATGGGCGTTGCGAGGTCCCAGCCGTTACCTTCGAAGTTACCAAGGATATAATAGCCCTTGGGGTCGATAGCCGGTGTAGGCTTGGCGGTGAACGTGCCCGTTGTCTGTCCCTTGACATCTGTTGTCACAGCATCACCATTGGTGAGAATCAGTGAAACGGTTGACTCCACATCGAGTGTGCGTGCAATGGAAGCGCGGGAGTTGAACTGCTTTTGTATCAATTCGTTCAAGGCTGTGGCAGATACCACGATGTTACCCTTGTCGACAGAGGCATTGATGGGCTCACCATTGATCGTCAGGCTCGTCACAACAAAGTCTGCCACCTTCTCACTGGAAGCATTGAGTGCCACCAACTTGACATTGTCATCACGTACAGGCATCACGATGTTGGCATTCTCACCAGCCACGATGGTGACACCATATTTCTCGGCAGGATTCTCGGCAGGATTCGTCTGAGGACTTGCCCAGTCCGTGTAGTCGCCTGTGCAGCCGGCGAGCACAAGGCCCACCAACGCTGCAACGCTATATTGAAATATCTTTTTCATAATTCTGTTACCTTATTGTTAGTTATTTTACTTCACCAGTCATATAGTCGAAGTCTACATAGAGTTTCTGGCCGGCAGACACATTTACAGAGTAGTCTGCACCAACATTCTCTGCCCAGTTGCTGGGGATGTCGACGGTACGCCAGTAGACATTGCCCTTGTAGAGCGTGAACTCTGTGCGCCACCAGTCGAAGCCTGGTACTTTCACATAGGCACGCATCTCACCACCACCAGTGAATGCGGGAGACTCCCAAACGCTGTTGCCGTCAGGTGTGGTAAACAATGTGGCTCCTTCTGTCCAGTCACCGCCTGTGCAAGCACCGATGATACCGGCCACACCTGGTTCTACCTTCAAGGTAAACTGCTGGGCATTGTCAACAATGTCGCAGGTGAAGTGGAGCACATACCAGCCGCCGTTGGCCACCTTGATGTTGCTCATGTCGCCCTCGCTGATACCAGCGCCGGCATTGTCTTCAAGGTTCTTGATGCGGTCGTATCCGCGCCAGTCTCCATTCTCAAGACCCCACTTGAACTCACCGCCTGCGGGAACATAGATCATGGTGAAGAACTCACCGGAGAGTCCATAGACTGGTGTCAGTGGCTTCCAACTGTTCCAGGCCTCCTGAATAGAAGAGCCAACGACAAAGATCTGTGTCGGCAATGTGGCAGGTGGCGTGATGTAGGTTGCCAGTACGCTGGGCAGGGTGATGATGTTTGAGAAAGACTCACCAGTGCCTGTTGCATCCATAATCGCACGAAGGCGGATGGATACCTGACGGGGTACTGACTGGAACGCTGCATCGGGATTAGCCTCCTTGAAGAGGTCTACGATGGCATCGTTGAGTTCGCTTGCGGGAACGGCAATGTTCGATGCATCGGTAGAGGTTGAGATCAGTTCCTTGAAGGCTCCTGTAGCGAAGTCGCCTTCGGCAAGGGCCACCTGTGTGAAGTAACGGGTCACATAGGGAATGCCGCCATAGTTTGGCTGATTGCATGTCAGTACGACATTCTCAGCATGGATCAGGTCATATGTGTTATTGACCGCATTGCCAGGCATGTTCAGCGTGAATGGTGTGCTGGCCTGACTCAGGTCGAGGGTCGGATTGCTGTCACGGTCTTCCTCGCAGGATGTCAGCATCAGCGGCAGAACCAGTGCGGGCAGCAAAATGGCTTTAAATATATGTTTCATAACTATTGTCATTTTAAAATCGTTCATAGAATTAATAGCCCGTATTCTGAGTCATGTTCGGGTTGTTGCTGACATCTGTAGCAGGGATGGGATAGACATTGAAGCGCTTGTCGACGGATGTGCCAGCAGAAACGCCACCCTTGAAGTCCCAGATGTATTTGCTACCGGTGAAGAGACCGAAGCGAACCAGGTCACTGCGACGGCGACCTTCCATATAGAACTCACGGCACCACTCATCAATCAGCATATCCAGATTGATGGAGGTAATCGGTGTGGCGTGTGCACGATTACGGAGCACGTTCACATCGGCAATGGCCTGGGCATCATTACCACCTAGACGATACTGAGCCTCTGCACGGGTCAGGTACATCTCTGCCAGACGGAACAGGGGAATGTCGGTATCAGCAAAGGTGGCATCACTCGGTGTGCTTTTATCTGAACGGATGTTCTGCCACTTCACGATCGACAGACCGTTGAGGAAGCCCGTGATCTGCTTGGTAGTCAGGGTACGGATACCACCGCCTACACCAGCATAGAACATAGCGCGGTCATCACCAGCGGCAGCGATGATCTGCGCTGTGGAACCGCCCAGAATCTCATCGGCTGCAATGACATCTGCTTCAGTACTTACGCTATGTGACTTTGTATAATCATCGAAAGCATCCTTGTCAGCCATCGGAACTTTAGTCAGGTCGCTGAAGAACTTCTGGACGAGCGACTGGCGTGCGAAGTTACAACTCCAGTAGGCGGATGTGCCGCTGTAAGGCATACCTGATACACGCATCGAACTGACCAGATAGGAAGAACCGGAATATTCCTCCGTCTTCTTACCATCTTGGCGAATGGGGAAGATGATCTCCTTCATGGCCTGCTGGTTCACATCGTTGTCGCCCATGAACACCTGCTCGTAGCCCGTATAGCCGTTGGCATTGGTGGCTGTGGAGATGGCGTATTTACCGCTGTTGATGACCTTCGTGCAGTAGTCGATGGCTTTTTGATAATCCTTGGTAGCACCATCGGTATAAATCTCGGAGTTGAGAGCCAGACGGGCATGGAGTGCATAGGCTGCTCCCTGATCGGCACGACCGAAATTGGTAGAACTGTTGTACTCACCCACAGGTGCCAGCAGACCTTCAATCTCAGTCAGTTCCTGGTCAATCCAGTCATAGAGTTCCTTACCACCTTTCTCAACAGGCAAGATGCTTGGGTCGTATTCCAACTTAAACGGTGCCTTGTGGAAAAGGTCGAGGTAATAATAGAAGTGAAGGGCGCGCAGGAAGCGTACTTCAGCCAGATAGTGTGGCCATTCACCTTCGGTACGGTTGGCATTGTCTGTCAGGAAGGAGTTAAAGAGCGTGACGTCGAAGGCTAGACGCATATAGGCCCAACGGGCACGCTTGCTGTCCTTACTCCAGGCGATGTTGGTAATGGTAGGGATGTCATCATCGT
>JAFWTK010000039.1 GCA_017518935.1 Prevotella sp. | reverse complement strand
TGCCGCTTGCCCCAGCAAGAACTTTTTGTTGCTCAGGAACTTATAAACAAAGTTAAACTAAAGTGCTGCGGAATTTAGGTATGACACTCATGACACATGACATACGTCGCTTAGTCGCGGCCTTGGCCACCACCCTGGTGATGGCTCTATGCATCGTATCGTGTACCGACACCGATGATAAAACCCCTGAGGCTTATGCCTCGCTTGAGCAGGTGTTGGCTGGAAATGAACTCTTCACGGAGATGAAGGAGAATCCTGATACGACGGTGATGAAGAAAAGGGAGACGGGCGAACTGACTTACCTGTCGCAATACAGCATGTTTATTCTCCAGCCCGTGAACCACGACCAGCCCGGCGGTGACAAGTTCAAACAGAAGGTGTGCATCCTGTTCCGAGGCTTTGACCGCCCGACCATCCTGGTCACAGAGGGCTATTTTTGGCCGGGCTTTGGCGATGGTGAAGACTTTGGAATAAACCTGAATGCCAATATGGTACACGTGGAGCACCGCAACTTCGGAGAGTCTTTCACTTCGGACCAAGAGAGGTGGAAGTATGAGACCAGCGCCCAGGTATCGGCCGACCTGCATGCCGTCTATCAGGCGCTGAAGCCCATCTTCAAAGGCAAGTGGATGAGTATGGGCACCAGTAAGAGCGGTGAGACCTCCATGGACTATGCCTATTATTACCCGAATGACATGGATCTGGCCGCTGCCTTCTGCTCACCTTTCATCGTCAGTCTTTCAGACAAGCGCTTCGGTAAGTATCTCTTTAACGAGGTGAGCACCGAGGATCTGCGTGATAAGATGAAACAGAATATCCGCAAGGCATTGGAGAATGGTAAAGATGGACTCTATAAGAAGGCTTGTAAGCATTATGAGGAGAAGCAATTGCCGGTTCCTTCGTTTGCCGAATATGTTTTTAACTGTTTCGACACCTTCTTCCAATTTTTCCAGTACACATCTCCCAGCAGACATCAGGAATTTATTAAGAACATCATCGAAAATGAGGAGAAGTTAGTATCTGCAATCTGCACTACGATAGGCGAAAACAGAGATACACACATATATACCTACTTTGTGGATTGTGCAAAGGAGCAAGGCGCCCCTGATCCCGGCTACGACTATTTCGCCGATTTGTTGGAGGGCACGGGCTTCAAGGCTGAGGATGGGGCAACAGCCCTGCTGAAAGAGGAAGACCGCTGGCTGGTGAAGCACTACGACAACAGCCAACGTACCAAGATGTGTGAGTACTTCTTTGTCAACTCCACCAAGCCGCTGCTCTTATACTATTCAAAGGACGATCCCTGGACGGCTGGTCAGCCTGAAAAGACAGGACCTAACGTCAAGAAGGTCATCAACCCCATTGGCGTACATAGTTCCCATATCAACGACCCCGCATATTGTCCTACCGACGTTAAACAAGAGGTGATGGATTTCATCAGTAGTTACATTCATTAATACTGGTGTCCAAGGATAAAACACAAAAAGAGAGTGGCTGACAACAATGCTTGCCAGCCACTCTTTCTTCATGGTTTCGCGTTTCTAACGGAATAGTCTAATC
>JAFWTK010000315.1 GCA_017518935.1 Prevotella sp. | reverse complement strand
GTAGAACTTCGTAAGAACGACCGCCTGCCCATTCAGTATGTGAATGGCGTACCATCGTTCACGGCAAAGAACCTGAAGGCTATTCCACTCTTCTCTGAGTTCGACGACGAGATACTGCACCGTCTGGTGAGTTCGTTCGAGGCGAAGGAGATAGATGTCGATCAGTTCTTCGTGGAGGAGGGCAAGGACAAGCAGCGTTTCTTCATTGTGGCCAGCGGACAGGCTGAGGTCATCAGCAAGGGGCCTCACGGTGAGGACCTGCGGATTGCACTACTGGGCGATGGAGAGTATTTCGGTGAAGCCGATCTCCTTGATGAACAGGAATCAACAGTTTCCGTACGCGCCATTACACCCACTGTATTCCTTGGCCTGAAACTCAAGGAGTTGATTAAGTTCATCAAGGAAGTGCCCGATTTCCGTGAGACGTTTGAGAAGGCTGTTGACAAACAACTCCGCCTCAAGGCGTCTGTCAATGATAATGGTGAGAAGCATATTGACCTGGTGAGCGGTCACGAGGAGGACAACATCATCCCCGAGACCTACATCGATTACGAGGAAAATCCGACGGAGTATTCGCTGAATACGCTCCAAACGGTGGTGCGTGTGCATACCCGCGTCTCAGACCTTTATAATAATCCTTATAATCAGTTGGAAGAGCAACTGCGCCTGTCGATTGAGAGCATCAAGGAGCGTCAGGAGTGGGAACTCATCAACAACAAACAGTTCGGACTGCTGGCTGCCGCCAACCCTGCCTACCGCATCACCACCCGTTATGGTGCGCCTACACCCGACGACCTCGATGAACTGCTGTCGCTGGTTTGGAAGGAGCCGGCCTTCTTCATCGCTAACCCACGAGCCATCGCTGCTTTCGAGCGCGAATGTACCTGGCGCGGCGTGCCCCCTGTAACCACCGATCTCTTCGGCACGAAGGTCATCTTATGGCGCGGCGTACCCCTGATTCCATCTGATAAGGTAGAGGTAGAAGGTCAGTATCTGACGGGTCGCGGTGTAGGCACCACGAAGATTATCCTCGTTCGCGTCGGTGAGAAGAACCAGGGTGTCATTGGTCTGCACCAGAGCGGCATCCCTGGTGAGATAGCACCTTCGCTCTCTGCCCGATTGATGGGACTCGATAAGTTTGGCGTGGCCTCGTATCTGCTCACGAAGTACTTCTCGCTGGCCTCACTGACCGACGATGCCATCGCCGTACTCGAGAACGTAGAGGTGGGTTATTATCATGACTATCAGCACAGGAACAAGGTCGAGAAGTAATTAGAAATTAGTAATTATGATTACTCCTATAGAAACAAATAGTATTAACGGCTACGGACTGGAGGATCCTGGGTTTGCATTGCTCAGGGAGGTGGCACAGAAGTACTGCCCTGAGGAACTGCAGGCGGAGCGGAAGGCGGTACTGCCAGACGAAAGCCTCAACCTTTCGGGGTTGGAAGCCGGCTTCATGCAACTTCTGGCTGGAGGCAGCGGCTATGGCGACCTTCCTTATCTTGGAGATACTGACGCCCAAACCTCATCGTTGCCAAAAGACGACGGCTTCGGCATCGGCATCCCTGAGACGCGGAAACTGCGCGACCTCCACTATGAAGAGGCCGACACGCTGAACTCGGAGCAAATCAAGAAGGACTTTCCGGTGCTCAACCAAAAGGTGAACGGCCATGACCTCGTGTGGTTGGACAATGGTGCGACGACACAGAAGCCGAATCAGGTGATTGATAAGATATCGGACTACTACCGTACGTACAACTCGAACATCCACCGTGGTGCCCACACCCTGGCAGCCCGTGCAACGGATGCCTACGAAGAGGCCCGCGAGAAGGTGCAGCGTTTCATCAATGCTGCCACCAGCGAGGAGATTATCTTCGTACGCGGAACCACCGAGGGCATCAACCTCGTGGCGCAGACCTACGGACGGCAGTTCCTGACACCTGGCGACGAGGTCATCGTCTCTGAACTCGACCACCATGCGAACATCGTACCCTGGCAGCGTGTTGCTCAGGAGAAAGGCGCCACACTACGGGCTATCCCCACAGACCAGAACGGCGACCTGATTCTCTCAGAACTGGAACGGCTCATCACGCCACGCACGCGGTTTGTCAGTGTGGGTCATGTGAACAACACGTTCGGTACCATCAACGACGTGCAGCGCATCATTGACATCGCCCACGCACACCAGATTCCGGTGCTGATTGACGGCGCACAGTCGATAGCCCACACGCCTGTGGATGTGCAGGCCCTTGGTGCAGACTTCTTCGTATTCAGCGGTCATAAGATCTACGGGCCCAACGGTATCGGTGTGGTGTATGGTCGGAAGGAACTCTTGGATAAGATGCAGCCCTGGCAGGGTGGCGGTAACATGATTAAGGACGTGACCATCGAGCGTACAGAATATAATGTACCGCCTGCCCGTTTCGAGGCTGGTACGCCCAACGTGGCCGATGCCATCGGACTGGGTGCTGCACTCGACTACGTGAGCCATCTCGGCATCCGCAACATCGAGCATCATGAGCATCAGTTGACGGAGTATGCACGAGAACAACTCGCCCAGATTCCTGGTCTGACGCTTATCGGCAATCCGAAGAACCGCGTGTCAGTCGTGTCGTTCGTGCTCGATGGCATCCCCGTCCCCGAAACAGGTACGTTATTAGATAAGGAGGGCATCGCAGTGCGTGCTGGTCACCACTGCGCCCAGCCCGCCCTTCGCGCCCTCGGCTACGAGATGAGCGTCCGTCCCACTTTCGCACTTTATAATACCCGCGAGGATGTGGACAAACTTGTGATTGCAGTGAAAAAGATAATCGGACGATAATGCAGTACGAAACGAAAATACTGACGACAAAGTATCAGAAACCTGACGCATACGGGGCATTGTCGATGCCCGTCTACTATACGGCGGCGTTTGAGTTTGAGTCTGCCAAGGCCATGGGCGACGCATTTTGCGGTCGTTCCATGGCCCCGTCGTATGCCCGTATCGCCAACCCTACGACCACCTATCTGGAGGAGCGTGTCAGACTGTTGACGGGAGCCGCCAGTGTGACGGCTCTCAACACGGGCATGACGGCCATCCACTATGCCCTGACGGCTGTCAGCGCTGCAGGACTCAACATCGTGGCCTCGAAACATCTGTTTGGAAATAGCGTCTCGCTGATTCGCGACACCTTGGGCAACTTCGGTGTGGAGCCGCGCTTTGTTGATTTCACGAAACCAGAGGAGGTGGAGGCGCAGATTGATGACAAGACCTGTGCCTTGTTCTTCGAGATCATCACCAATCCGCAGTTGTTTGTGGCCGATATCCAAAAGTTGGCTGACATTGCCCATCAGGCAGGTGTGCCCCTGATTGCCGATACGACCATCGTGCCGTTCTCTGCCTTCCATGCCGTCGATTTCGGTGTGGATATTGAAGTGGTGTCGAGTACAAAGTATATCTCCGGCGGCGGTACAGGATTGGGCGGACTGCTTATCGACTACGGACAGTTTGACTGGAGCCAGTCACCCTCCCCTGCACTACAGGCACGAACCAAGAAGGTTGGTAAGAAACTGGCCTTCACCGCTCGTGTAAAGACAGAACTGGTGACGAACCTCGGTGGTCTGATGACACCTCAGGTGGCCTATATGGAGACGCTCGGCCTCGATACGCTCGATATCCGATTCCGTCGTCAGGCAGAGACCACACTCTGGCTCGCCCGCCAGTGCCAGCAACTGCCAGAGATCAAGCGCGTGAACTATACTGGCCTTGAGGATAATCCCTTCTATGAACTCTCTCGTAAGCAGTTCGGCCCATTGCCAGGTGCCGTCTTTACCATCGACCTCGAATCGAAGGAAGCCGCATGGGCGTTCATCGACAAACTGCAGATTATCCGTCGCGCCACAAACCTCTTTGATCGCAAGTCGCTGGCTATCCATCCCGCCTCTACCATCTTCGGTCTCTTTACTGCCGAACAATGTGCAGAGATGTCCGTCCTTGATACGACAGTACGGTTAAGCATCGGACTCGAAGCAGGCGAAGATCTGCTGGAAGATATTGGCGCATGCCTACCTATGCAGAAATAGATGAACTCGCTAATAAATGCCATTGGCAGTGGGACGAAGCGAAAAAAGGCTATCAGGACTTATTCAGTACACGTCAATATAGGATATGGCTGTAGTACAAGTGCTTTGTACTGGTAGTACAGACCTTTTGTACTGCCAGTACAGAAGCCTTGTACCGGTGATACAGCAGTCTTGTACAATGATAAAACTATATTAATCTATGAATCACGGGGTTCTCCTGCTAAGACCATCACCTTTGCTGAGATCCTCAATTGAACATAACAACAACATTTGTGACAGATAAGAACTTTCTCTATATATAGAATTCTGACGAGTCCACCAGTCCTGCTCGTAAGGCGTACTTGATGACTTCGTGGGCCGTATTGATGCCGAGTTTGCGGAAGATGTTCTTGCGATGGGTGGTGATGGTGTGGACACTTGAAAAGCGTTCATTGGCAATCTCCTTTGTCGTCTTGCCCTGGGCGATGGCCCGCACAATCTCCGTTTCCGTCTCTGTCAGGATACTGGGATGCTCTTCGTCCTCCTGTTGTTGGCTGATGATGACCTCCAATGCCCGTTGACTGATATGGCGGTTGTGGCGGTTGACAGCATCGAGAGCATCGCGGATATCTTTGAGCGGACCATCCTTGAACACGATGCTGAACTGATGTGACGAATAGACCACACGCCGCAGGAACTGGGGTGTCAGTTCGTCGCTGATGAGGATCCATTCCGATAGGCTGAAACGTTCTGCGACAATTAGCAGTTGATCTTCATCGGCAAAGTCGAACAGTGTGTAATCGAGCAACACGACCGCATTCTCATGCTCCTTCAATAGTTGAACGAGTCCAGCCTTGTCGGTAGCCCGAAGGATGTCGTTTTCCCCCTTCTGGCGAATCAGACTCTCCAGCGCAAACCTCGTTATCTCTTGGTTGTCTGCTAAGATATACTTTCTCATACGCTTATCCTTTTGGGTGCAAAGATACAAACTTTTGGGGATATTTCCCAAATTTTTTGTGTATTTCAGAAAAAATACCTATATTTGCAGCGGTGAAAGAGAAACTTTCCAATTCGGCTACTCTAAGAGCCCTTAAACAGAATAATTATCCAGATTATGGCATATACATTAGATGAAACCGACATGCAGATACTTAAAACGCTGCAAAAAAACGCGAAACTGACCACCAAGGAGTTGGCTGATGCCGTGCATCTGACCCCAACACCAGTCTTTGAACGCCAGAAACGCCTCGAACGGCAGGGCTATATCAAGAAGTATGTAGCCGTCCTCGACCCGGAGAAGTTGAGTCTGGGTCTACAAGTATATTGTAAGGTGAAACTCAAACAGATCAACCACGAGATTGCCGACGCATTTGTGCGCCGCATCCAGCGCATCCCTGAAGTGACGGAATGCTATAACACCTCTGGCTCCTACGATTATTTATTAAAGGTGCGCGCACGCGATATGAAGCAATACCAAGAATTCGTGCTCAACAAACTTGGTGAAATCGAGAGTCTCGCCTCTATCGAGAGTACCTTCGTGATGAGTGAGGTGAAGCAAAGTTACGGTATCAATATTTGAATTATGAAGGCAAATGCTACGATTATTAGCGAAAAACAGATGGTTAGAAGAGCCAATATAAACGACATTGGACGTATTATCGAACTGTTGCACCAAGTGGATATGGTGCACCATGTGATACGCCCGGACTTGTTCAAGCCGAACACGACTAAGTATAATGAACAGGAACTTGAAACCCTGCTCAAATATGACAACAAACCCGTTTTCGTCTTTGACAACGGAAATGATGTCTTAGGACATGCTTTCTGCCTGATTACAGAGGTCAGGGACGACAAACTGCTCCAGGACATCAAGACGCTGTATATTGACGACATCTGTGTGGATGAAAAGGCCCGGGGCAAACATGTCGGAATGGCTCTGTATGAGTTTGTGCGCGATTATGCCTTGTCAATAGGTTGCAACAACATCACCCTGAATGTATGGGAGGGCAATGACCCTGCGTTGTCATTTTACAGGAACATGGGCATGAAAGTGCAGAAAACGACAATGGAAATTATTCTTTAAACAAGTCATCTAACCAGGGCTCGCAGCACCTCCACGCGCTCAGCCATCAGCGTCTGGTAACTGTCGCTGATGGGATGGCTGTAGACACCTTGATACTGCGGATGTCCGTCGATGAGCACGAGCAACTACCACGGGAAAGCCTCTGGGTCGTTGAGCGCATTTGAGCGCAGGTTCTGGTTCAGGCTGCTGATAGCCTGCATGTCGTCGTCGGAGAGCGAGAAAGCCATGACATCCAAATTCTCGGTAAAGTGGTTGGGCTTGGCGCGAGGAATGGTAATCAGGTCGCGCTGCACAATCCATCGGAGCACAATCTGTGCGGCGGTCTTCTGGTATTTTGTAGCCAGCATCTGCAAGAGCGGGTGACCGATGACGTCGATGTTGCCCTGTCCGAATGGTCCCCAGGCCTCGACTTGGATGCCGAGTGTGTGGTTGTAGGCGATGTTCTCCTCCTGAGTCATCAGCGGGTGTACCTCAATCTGGTTGATGACAGGACGAATGTCGGCATATGCCAACAGGTCGTCCAGATGGTGGCGGTTGAAATTGCTCACGCCGATGGAGCACACCTTGCCCTGTCGCACGTAGTCCTCCATGACCTGCCAGGTATACTTTACGCAACCCTTCACCGGCCAGTGAATCAGCAACAGGTCGATGTAGTCTGTATTCAGTTTGGCAAGGCTCTCGTCGATAGACTGCCGCACTGCCTCACTGCCATTGCGCATAATGCCGGTAGAGACCTTGGTAGTGACGAATATCTTGTTGCGTGGTACACCGCTGTCTGCGATGCCCTGTCCTACCTCCGATTCATTCTCATACATCTGTGCCGTATCGACATGACGGAATCCCGCCTGCAAAGCCAGCCGTACGTTCTGCCGAGCCGTCTCCCCCCGCAGTGTCCATGTGCCAACACCAATCTGTGGGATTTCTAAGCCATTGTTTAGTTTCATTGTTATACCGTTTTATTATTAATCATAAAGTTGGAGCAAATATAGTCATATTTTTCCGTTATTTCTTATATTTGCACTAAAATTTAAGAAGAATTGTGAATATGGAAGTTAAACTATGGCATCGATAAGGTCAAGGCCAAGCAAGACAACTATTTGTAAAAAACGAACGATTTAGGCATACTATTACCGTTGAATGGATGTTATAGGATGATATAAACATCGTTCACGATATTTTGTTAATCATTCTTAAAGTTTTAGGTAAATCGCTTGCGATATAAAATATTGTCCTTACCTTTGCAACTGCATTGCGAAGATGGGCTGCATTCGGCATAGTTCAAACAAGTTTGACTCTGCTCTCATTGGCACCATCTTTATCATCGCAAACAACAGAAATAACAATAATAAATATATAAAGGTATGCAAAAGATTTATGATTTCAAGGCTTTTTCAAGCAAAGGCAAGGAGATAGACTTCTCACAGTTTCAGGGTAAGGTGTTGCTCAGATCATGAGAAAGGGTGATGTCAACGGTCAAGATGCCCAGCCGATCTTCGAGTATCTGAAGGCACAGGCTCCCACGGAGGAATACAAGGGACTGAAGGCAAAGGCTACCCGCACCCTGCTGAAGACACTGAGCAAGAGCGTCGAGAAGGACAGCGATATCCTGTGGAACTTCACCAAGTTCCTCATCTCGAAGGATGGCGAAACCATCAAACGCTATGCTCCCACCACAGAGCCCAAAGACTTTGAGAAGGACATTGAGGAAATGCTGTAGAAGTGAAAAGTGAAAAGTGAAGAGTGAAAAATTATGCACGCGGAATTGCAACTTGACAACCAGATCTGTTTCCGTCTCTATACGGCAGCAAGACTCATCACGCAGGCCTACACGCCGATGCTGACTGAACTGGGCATTACCTATCCGCAGTACCTCGTTCTGATGGTGCTATGGGAAAAAGATTGTCAGCCTGTGAACGACATTGCTCACCGGCTGTTGCTGGAGACGAACACCGTGACTCCCTTACTCCAGCGCATGGAGAAGTTGGGCGTTGTAACACGTAAAAAAGGTGAACAGGACAAGCGTCAGCAGATAGTCAGCCTCACGGAAAAAGGTCGGGATATGGAGGAAAAAGCCTACGGACTCATTCCTGCAGCCATGGGTGAAACGCTGAAAGCCTGTCCACTTCAGATTGACGACTATATGCATCTGGCTGGTGAATTAGACTCGCTCATTGAAACATTAAAGAAATAAATAACCGACACAAAAAGAAATATAACTTCGAATGGGCATGAAGATCAAAGAGTGGCTGCAATCCCTTTCATTCAGGACTGGTGTTATCGTCCTGCTGTGCTGCATACCCTTCTATATCTTGTCCTTTGCCCAGATGCTACTGCCCATCAGTACAACAGCAAAAGGCATCCTGTGGGCTGTGCTCTTCGGACTGGCCAAGACCTGCCAGTATGGAGGACTGACGATTCTGGGTGTTGAAGGCTATAAACGACTACGGAATAAATTCAGAAAACAAAAATAATTAGAAAACATTATGAAGAACTTTATCAAATCATCAGCCTTCGTGCTGACAGGTGCACTGCTCATCGCCGCCTGTGGAAATAAGGAGCAGAAGAGTGAGACGAACGTCAACGAGAATCCCACTCAGGAGAAAATCGAGGTAAAGGCCGTTGAGGGTCGCAAGAACTTCAGCGACAAGGCTGTTATCACACCCTTGCCCGCCATCATGATTGCCACATGGGATGAGAACAAGAATCCCGACGTGATGATGGCTGCATGGGGAGGCCAGTGCGGACCCAAGCACATCACCTTCGAACTCTCCAAGCACAAGACAACGGACAACATTCGTCTGAAGCAGGCCTTTACCATCAGTTTTGCCACGAAGGGTGACATTGTCCAGAGTGATTACTTCGGTATTGTGTCAGGCAACGACGTGCCTGATAAGGTGGCTAAGGCAGGGTTCACCATCACTCCCAGTCCCAATGTCGATGCTCCTATTATCAATGAGTACAAGTTGACACTGGAATGCAAGGTCGTGACCTTCGATGAAAACGAGAACGGCGGTGCCCGTGTCGTTGGCGAGATCGTCAACATGAGTGCTGACGAGAGCATCCTCGACGAGGAGGGCAACATTGACCTCAGCAAACTTCAGCCCGTCATCTTCGACTCTGCCAAGAACGAATACCGTGTCGTCGGCGAGAAGGTCGGCACGGCATGGGGCTCAGGCAAGACCATTCAGGAGCGTGAAGTCAAATAACGAATAAGTATATTAGAAAACTACAGGGAGCAACATCCTTCGGGGGTGTTGCTCCTTTTGGGTAACAAAGCCCTTTCTGAACAAGTGAAATCCTTTGGGTCAATTACGTGCCAGCAATGACTTCTATCTCTACCAATGCACCTTTCGGCAGCGTCTTGACGGCAACGGCAGAACGTGCAGGATAGGGTTCTGCAAAGAACTCTGCATAGACAGCATTCATATCGGCAAAGTCGTTCATGTCAGCCATGAATACCGTTGTCTTCACCACATCACTCATTGTCAGACCAGCCTCCGCGAGGATGAACTTCACGTTGAGCAGCGACTGTCGCGTCTGTTCCTTGATACCTCCCTCTACAAACACGCCTGTGGCAGGGTCAATGGGAATCTGGCCCGATGTGAAAATAAGATTTCCAATTTTGATGGCCTGACTATACGGGCCGATGGCAGCAGGAGCCTTTGGGGTGGTAATCATCGTCTTTTGTCTCATACTCTTAGTCTTTTGTTGGGGGGTTGTTTATAAACTATCTTATATTTCGCCACAAATTTAGTAATAATTCCGCAATTATTAGTAACTATGACCATTAATTTTAAATGTTTTTACCGAAAGACCCTGCAATACAAATAACATAGAAGACTATCAACAGTACACCACCGAGAAAGTGCTGGAGAGAGCCGCAGATAGTTACGGTGGACTGACCGAGACTCCGTATCTCTCGCCACGGTGAAATTTACCATTTAGGTGAATATTACCACGACTCATCAAAGAAATAGTGAACTTTTTTTAAATTCGTTGCTCCAAAATTTGGAAGTCTTGGATATTTTTCGTATATTCGCCCCCAAATATACAAATTAAACTCGATGTGGACTAAACCATGGACTTCTAAGGAAGGTTTCCTTATTGGAGGAAGCCTTATCTTTGTAGGACTGATGCTGGAACTGAGCGTTGGACCTGTGGCGTGGGAGGCATTTGCGTGGCCTGCCAACTGGATTGTTTTGGCAGGATTCCTATTCATGATAGTCGTGATGTTCCTACTGAGAAAGAAGGTCTATGGCTTCCAGTTCGTCGGTACCTATCAGGCAGCGATACCAGCGATGGTCTATGCCGTTGTACTGACAATCATTATGGGACTGACGCGGCAGCAGGCAGGCGGTACGTGGCTTAACGATATGCTGTCGTTCTGGCCATTCGTGCTCATCTATGTGCATATCGCGGTGATTCTGGGCGTCATCATCCTACGGCGATTGAGGCATCTGCACTCGTGGAAGCAAGACATTCCCTTTCTATTGAATCATCTCGGTCTTTTCATAGCGTTAACCACTGCCACACTTGGCAATGCCGACATGCAGCGGGTAAAGATAATCTGTAGCACCGACGAACCAGAAAGGCGCGCTATGACTACCGACGGTCGTATCATAGAGATGCCAATTGCCATCGAACTGAAGAAGTTTATTATGGAGACCTACGACGATGGCTCGCCCAAACGTTTCGCCTCTGAGATTCGGATACTGGCGAAGGCGGGAAAGAACATCGAGACCACAGTGGATGTGAACAAACCCTACGAGGTGGAGGGTTGGAAGATCTATCAGTATGGCTATGACACGCAGATGGGTGCCCAAAGCCAGATATCAATACTTGAACTGGTGAGTGATCCATGGCTGCCCTTGGTCTATACGGGAATCTACATGATGCTGGGCGGAGCGGTTTGTATGTTTGTTATTGGAGGGAGGAAACGCGCATGAGTTGGGAACATTTTATATATTTCGCGATTCCGGCAGTATTGCTGTGGGCTGTGGGGGCATGGGCAGCATGGCGTAACAAGACGACAGTGAGTATCAGTCATCCGACTATCGCCTATTCGGCCACCATACTCGGACTGTTGGTATTCTTCGCATTCATTCTCTCGATGTGGGTCTCGCTGGAACGACCGCCATTGCGTACGATGGGTGAGACGCGCCTCTGGTATTCGTTCTTCCTGCCGTTGGCTGGTCTCATCGTCTATTCGCGCTGGAAGTACAAGTGGATACTGTCGTTCTCGACTGTTCTCGCTCTGGTGTTCATCTGCGTGAATCTGTTCAAACCTGAGATACACGACAAGACGCTGATGCCCGCTCTTCAGAGTCCTTGGTTTGCGCCTCATGTCATCGTCTATATGTTCGCCTACGCCGTACTCGGTGCAGCAACAGTGATGTCTGTCTATCTGCTTTTCATCAAAAAGAATACCATCGCAGACGAAGAACTCGACATCACCGATAATCTCGTCTATGTCGGTCTCGCCTTCCTCACCATCGGCATGCTTATCGGCGCACTTTGGGCGAAGGAAGCCTGGGGGCATTACTGGTCGTGGGATCCTAAAGAGACGTGGGCCGCCATCACCTGGCTCGCCTACCTCGTCTATGTCCATTATCGTCAACTTCCTCGCCATCGCGAGCGGCTGGCTCTTTGGATACTCATCGGTTCCTTCGTCCTCCTGCAGATGTGTTGGTGGGGTATTAACTACCTGCCCTCCGCCCGAGGTTCGAGCGCACATACCTATAATATGAGTGAATAGAAACGAAATCAACACCATTTTTGATGGCACATAAAAAAGACGTCGCACTGGTCCTGTCCAGTGGAGGGGCGAGGGGACTGGCGCATATCGGTGCAATTGAGGAACTTGAGGCACAGGGATACCGGATAACCTCTATTGCGGGCTGCTCGATGGGAGCACTCATTGGTGGTGTCTATGCAGCGGGGAAACTGACAGAGTTCCGAGAATGGATGAAAACCATTGACAGGAAGAAGATGCTGGAGTTGACCGACTTCTCTCTCAGTATCAACCATCTTGTCAAGGGAACGCGCATCATCAAGGCCATTATGGAGTTCGTACCCGACGTGCTGATTGAGGATCTGCCCAT
>JAFWTK010000038.1 GCA_017518935.1 Prevotella sp. | reverse complement strand
CCCACCAACTGCTCACTTACCAGATTAGCCAGTTTGTGTTTGCGGTCCTCATCGCCCTTGATCACAAGAGAACTCTTCAACTGAGTAGGAATCTCCACATTATTATATCCGTAGATACGAAGGATATCCTCTACCACATCACAGGGGCGCTGTACATCCACACGATAAGCAGGAATCTCCAGCGTCAGGCCCTGCTCATTCTCATACTTGACTTCCATGTCAAGAGCACGACAGATGAACTTGATGACACCAGAGGAGAGCTCCTTACCGATCAGACGGTTGACATAATCAAAACTGAGATCGACGACTGCGTTCCTGATGGGTTTGGGATAGATATCGGCGATATCCATCGACACCTTACCACCAGCCAGTTCCTGACAGAGGATGGCAGCCTGCTTCAGGGCATAGATAGTACCATAGGGATCCACGCCACGTTCGAAACGGAACGAGGCATCCGTGCTCAGCCCATGACGACGGGCACTCTTACGAATCCATGTGGGATGGAAGTAAGCACTCTCAAGCACCACGTTCTTCGTGGTCTCGTAGGTACCACTACCCTTTCCACCAAACACACCTGCTATACACATTGGGTCTTCTGCATTACAGATAGCCAGATCGCGGTCTGAGAGTTTATGCTCTTCACCGTCAAGCGTCTGGAAAGGTGTGCCATCCGGCATGGTCTTCACCACAATCTTGTGACCCTTCACCATGTCTGCATCAAACGTATGCAGAGGCTGACCGTATGCCATCATCACATAGTTGGTGATATCCACAATATTATTAATAGGACGCAGACCAACGGTAGTCAGCCTGTTCTTCAGCCACTCGGGACTCTCCTTTACTTCACAGTCGGTGACGCTCACACAGGCATAACGCTTACAAGCCTCCTGATTCTCGATGGTCACCTCGATGGGAAGGTCATGATTATCCACCTTAAATGCAGAGCAGTCAGGACGATGCAACGAAGTCTCGTAGCCGTTCTGTTTCAGCCAGGCATAGAGGTCACGGGCCACTCCCCAGTGAGAGAGGGCATCGGCACGGTTGGCAGTAATGTCCACCTCAATGAGCCAGTCGCTCTCTAAATGGTAGTATTCTGCAGCAGGCGTCCCCACCACAGCATCCTCTGGCAACACGATGATGCCGGAATGGTCGTTACCAATGCCGATCTCATCCTCAGCGCAGATCATACCACACGACTCTACACCACGTAACTTCGACTTTTTGATGACAAACTCCTTGTCGCCGTCATAGAGCACACAACCCAGATCGGCCACAATGACCTTCTGTCCGGCAGCCACATTGGGGGCACCACACACAATCTGTGAGGGCTCGCCCTTACCTAAGTCTACCGTCGTCACATGCAGATGGTCACTATCGGGATGGGCCTCACAAGTGAGCACCTTACCCACATAGAGACCTTTCAGACCACCCTTGATACTCTGTACTTCTTCCAATGCGTCGACTTCGAGACCCGTTGACGTCAGGGCATCACACACCTGCTGCGCCGTGAGGTCGAAATCCACGTATTCCTTCAACCATTTGTAGGAAATATTCATTATACCGATTCTTTAGTAATTACTAACTTTGAAATTTCAGCGTGCAAAGGTACTAAAAAATCGGTACACTGACAAATTTTTCCTGTGAAATCTGTGTAATCCGGTGCTAAAACTACTCGATACACTTCATTATGAAGTCTGCGGCCCCGTTCACGCCAAATGTCCGCACATCAAGCGAGATGTCATAATTGCGTGCGTCCGTCCAGTCCTTGCCTGTAAATGTCTTCGTGTAAAGTTCACGACTATAGTCATTATCAACTACCATCGCAGCGGCATCTCTCAGGTCCAGGCCATACTTATCTGCAATACGGCGTTTACGACAGTCCTCTGAAGAATGAACGAAGATCTTCAGGGCATTGGGGTGATTCTCGAAGATGTGGAATCCGCAGCGACCCACGATGACACACGACTCCTCTTCGACAATCTGACGGATGATGTCTGCCTGGGCCTCAAAGAGGTCGTGCGAGGTCTGGTCGTGTTCAAGTCCGCTGTACTCCGCC
Organism: Prevotella sp.; assembly: GCA_017518935.1. Lineage (GTDB taxonomy): Bacteria > Bacteroidota > Bacteroidia > Bacteroidales > Bacteroidaceae > Prevotella. The sequence continues at coordinate 14,473 of JAFWTK010000038.1, read as the reverse complement.
CTACTCATATAGTTACGGTAGAAATCGGTGAAGTCATCCCGCCACAAGGGATTACGGGCCTCGATCTTCTCCATGGCCTCCTCTACAATCCGGCTCTTCTTGGCCATCTCATTCAGAATCTGCTTGTCGAGCAACTTGACACCAAGGCGTCGCGCCAACTCTGCTCCAATCTCATGGCCGCCTGTTCCGAACTGGCGACTGATGGTTATGACGAATTGTTCTTCTCTGTTCATAATGCATTGAATTTTTAGTTATTATTGATGCCACAAAGTTACGAAAAAGAATTGAAACCTCCAAATAATTATCAATCTTTTTTTACCTTTATACTTTTTTACCCTTTTACTTTTTTACCTTTTTACTTTTTTACCTTTTTACTTTTTTACTTTTTACTTTTTACCTTTTTTCCAAATACACTGCAGCCATTTCCGCACAACGCTCTCCATCGACACCTGCTGAGACGATTCCCCCTGCATATCCGGCTCCCTCGCCACAGGGGAAAAGCCCTTGAATACGGATATGTTGCAGCGTTTCACGGTCTCTGACGATACGTACCGGACTACTGGTACGTGTCTCTACGGCTATCAGCACCGCCTCGTTGGTCAGGAAACCGTGTGCATTCCGTCCGAAGGTCTTAAAACCCTCCTGCAAACGTTTGGAGATCATCTTTGGTAACCAGAAATGTAGCGGACTCGAAATCAGTCCTGGGGCATACGACGATTTTGGCAGGTCATAACTCAACTTCCCATTCACAAAATCCGCCATCCGCTGGGCAGGTGCCGTCTGCCGCATATTCCCCTGCTGCCAGCACATCCGCTCCAACTCCTCCTGAAAACGCATCACCTTTAACACATCCTCACCCTCAATATCCTCCTGCCTGACTTCTACCACCATCCCACTGTTGCTCCACGCCGTCCCACGACTCGCAGGACTCATACCATTCACCACGATCTGCTCTTTGTCCGTTGCAGCCGGAATCACAAAACCGCCCGGACACATACAGAACGAATACACGCCTCGTCCCTCTACTTGCGTCACCATTGCATATTCTGCTGCAGGCAAATATTTGCCTCTTCCCTGCTTATTATGATACTGTATCTGGTCAATCAACTGTGAGGGATGTTCGAGTCGCACACCCACCGCAATACCCTTTGCCTCAACCTCAATCTTTGCTTTAGACAGATATCTGTAAACATCTCGTGCAGAGTGACCTGTAGCCAATATAACTGGCCCTCTGTATTCCTTGTCTGCAACACATCCTACCACCCCGTCTCCCTCCAGAATCAACTGGGTCATTTTCGTCTGGAAATGCACCTCACCCCCACTGTTGATGATGGTATTCCGCATAGCCTCAATCACCTTCGACAACCTGTCTGTCCCGATATGCGGATGGGCATCTGACAATATCGCCGTCGAGGCTCCATGCTGGCAGAACACATTCAGTATTTTATCCGTATTGCCCCGTTTCTTCGAGCGGGTGTAGAGTTTGCCGTCAGAATAGGCACCAGCCCCACCCTCTCCGAAACAGTAATTGCTCTCCGGATCCACCTTCTGCGTCTTCGTGATATTCGCCAGATCCTTCTTGCGCTCATGCACATCCTTGCCCCTTTCCAGCACGATGGGCCTGTAACCCAGTTCTATCAACCGCAACGCAGCGAATAGTCCCCCAGGACCAGCACCTACTACAATTACCTGAGGCTTTCCTTCCACGTTAGGATAGTCCGTATGCTGGTATTCATCATCGTGAGGCTGTTCATTGATATATACGCGCACTTTCAAGTTCACGTATATCTGTCGCTGACGGGCATCGATGCTGCGCTTCAGGATCCTCACGCCATAGATTGTCCTCACGTCAAAACCCTGTTCCTCAGCCAGATAAGCCTTTAACCTATCCTCCTGTGCCGCCACCTCTGGCACGACCCTTATCTGATATTCATTCGTCATATTCTTTGCAAAGATAATAACTTTTTGAGAATAAGCAAAATAATTGGCGGAAAATCATGCTTGATGGCATACCGAGGACGATGACACCAGCCCGCTTGTAGAGGTAGCCCTGGTGGTAGATGCCTTTCAGCACCTCCTTCGCCGCCTTCACGATATGAGAGCACAGAGGTTCCTGACCCCTTTGTGTTAGTTGCACGGGCTACGGCCCCTTCTAAATGAAAAAAGGGGCTCTCACAGAAATTGTGGGAGCCCCTCTTGGTTTGTTTTATTATCAGATAGATGTCTTTTTAGTTGAGGTGTATTCACCGGCTTCCCATTTGCCAAGCAGCATCGCGTATGTCTCAGAATCCATTTCGTTGAGGAAGAACTGCACGCCTATGGCGCTGTGGCCGTTTATTCCTGCATCGTAGGTGGTGAAAATGCATTGTGACTTGTGATCCTTCCAAGCATCCAATACGGATTGGAAGTTGGTGAAAGGCACCACAATGTCTCCCTTGCCGTGGAAGAAGGTGAATTGTGAGCCCTTCGGTGGTGTCCAGTTCTCCGTATCGCTCTTGTAGAACAGGGCGTTCTTTTTCAGGCAATGTGCCAGCAACTCGATTTTCTGTTTACGTTCGCTGTCGGTAGGCAATGTACCATTCTTGAAGAATTCGAACACGTCAGGTCGCAGCACGGTACTGGCTCTTAATTCACGTCCAAAGTGTGCGTATGCACCGTTGTAGGAAAGACTGCAGTCTGGGTGGCTTGCGATGTAACCATATACCATCTCATCCAAATCGTCGGTTGTCTTATTCTTGCTGGCAATACCCTCGAAGATGCCTGTCTTGATGAAATCATCCGTCAGATAGTCTTCTAACTTGTTGCCAGAGGCAATCATCTCAGCGTCGGAGTCGAACAGGCCCTTCACCATCATGGCAGGTGCGCAGGGCATATCCATCACATCAATGTCGCAATAGTATTTCAGGGTGGCGAATGGATTATAGGGGCCGTCGCCGCAGACGGCTCCCACATAGTTTATGCCTTTATACGAACTCTTATGTTCCAGGAAGTAGCGATAGGTGCCTGCCGAAACGGCTCCACCCTGCGAATACCCAATGGAAACCATCTTCCAGTTTTTTTCCAAAGGTCTCTTCTCGTATTCTAAATACCAATCGATGCCAGCGAGGGCGGCATCCATGCATTGGCGCGCTTGTACCTCGCGGTTCAGGTAGGGGTGGCTGTGGTCTTTGGTATAGCCAAAGCCTTCGTAGTCGGGCATCACCACTAAGCATTCGGCTGGGTTAAGGGGCCCTAATGCTTCCAAAAGAACCTGAACGAACAGGTCGGAGCAGGCCCAATGTCCCACCATGATAGACACGTCTTTGTCAAAGGGCAAATTGGCATAGTTGGTGGGCCTCTCGGCATCTGAACCTATCGTGCAGTGGCATCCCAGAATAACGTGGTCGGGGTTGGGATTGGGGAGGGGAAACCTGTAGTATGGCCAAGCCACCAGCGTGGTCAGCACTGTCTTTGATCCGTCGGCTCCAACAGAAAGATATCTGACGTAGGCTGTCTTGAGTCTAAAGGCTCCCAAGATGGAACTGATGGCGGTTCCATAGCCGTTACTCCCCTCTGTCTTAGCCAGGGAATCTGCTGTTTGATACAGTTTGTCCATGTTCATCTTTGCCCACGCAGCCCTTAACTCATCTTCCGGGTCATTGCCCTGTGTGGCATTCTCGTAGATGTCATTGAAGAAGTCGTACATCGAGACGCTGGCACTGTCAACCAATTGGGGTTGCAGTTCATTGTGGATCGCCGTCCAATCCACATCACTTGATGGATCTCCCTGCTCCTCAGGATTCTCAGGTGCTGGTTCAGGATCATCGCTGCTGCAGGCAGTAAGGCTCACCACAGTGAGGCCGCACAACAGGATAGTAGCGATCATCCAAATAAATCTGTTCTTTCTCATAATCTTAATTTTATTAATGTTTATAAACTATAAATTCTTCTGGCGTGGTGATATACAGGTTGCCGAAATGGTCGGCGTTCACCAACTTCACATGCGACCCAATGGTATGCTCCATACAATAGAAATAGAGGTCGCGATAGGTGATGGCTGGATTTTTAGTGAGACAGTCCAGCAAGTTGCGCGAGAAACGGTCGCACATCCAGGTGCCATGCCCCAGATGGGGGTTCCAGTTGTCGGCCCATGAACGTTCCTCACCGCTGGCACTCGACATGGCCAGCACACCCTTCTGTCCCTGCAGCGACAGGATGACACCCTCCGAGTAGCAAGGCTCTACGATTACCAGCAACTTACGCTTCACCATCGTCTCCACCGCTTGTTTCATCATGCTGGCTGTCAGTCCTTCCCTCGCTGGCGTGTCGAGCCACACCAGTTCGTCCACACCATAATGGACCGTGTTACGTCCATGTCCGCTCCAATACAACAGCACGTTCTGTCCTGCCTCCTGAGGCAACACCACAGGCAACTTTGCCGATTTCTTTCCCATCAGGATATCAGCCACATCGCTGGCACTCAGGCTGTTGTTGTCGTAGTCAATCACAGCCCCCTCCAACAAGTTTTCGCCTCGTTCCTCGTTGCGAATCACGCCCTTGTCAGTATTACCCGGATTGTTGGCCAGTTCCTTGTCAATAATCAGAATGATATGATCATCGTCGAAGCCGTTGTGACGCAGCATCTGATACATGCCCAGCACATCGGCCTGATGGCGATAGTCGGCCATGTCCCTGCTGCCCTGCACCAACACGGCATACTGACTGGTAAGTTCGGGATAAGTGATGCCAAGGTCCTTGTCAGTGGCCATATCGGCAAAACTGTTATTCACCGTCTCTTCATCAAAGAACACCTCCAACGAGATAGAGGGATTCACCACTTGCTTGCCCTTTGGCGTGAAGTAAGTGAGGTGGCGCAGTTTCCCTTCGTCGATTTGCCAAAGCAGGTAAGTGTTGCTGCCTATCTGACGGCAGGTTTCCTGATCGAACAGGACGACACCAGACGCTCCGCACAAGACAGGTACTCCCGTTTGAGAGTTGCGCACCTCGGCCAAGAACTGCTTCAAGGCATTGCCTCGCCATGCGGGTTGGGCAGCATCTACGCTGGCGTCATCCACTTTCAGACCCACAATCGCCATCATGTGGTTCATTAGTTCGTTATCACTGTAGTCTGCAAAGAACTTTCGTCGTTCATCACCCACCAGATACTCAAACATATAGGAGGTCAAGGCACTCAGCAGCAACCCGTCATAGAGTTTGCACTCGGCAAAGGTGGGAGGCGTGTTGAAACGTTGCCTATAGGCCGCTTCGAAACCCGTAGAGAGGTCGGCATAAGGCATGAAGCCCTGATAGCCTTGCAGGATAGCCCTGTTGCGCTCGTCCAGCGCGCTGAGTGCATCGTCGCTCATGGATGGATTGACAAACCACGTGCGGAAGAAACCTTCGTAGATGGTCCAGAATTCGTCGTAGGCGACACCATCCGTGTCGGTGGCCGATGGGTTGATGTCCATCTCTATCCACTTGCGGCGCTCCTTCGCTATATCGGCCATCTGCTGTGCACTCTCCACGATGCAGAAACTGTTGCACAGCGGTCCGATGTGTTCCCCTTCGTAGAAGAGGTTCAGGTAGTCCGTAAAACGGCTTTGCAGGTTGCTGGTGCTGGTATATGCCTCGTTGCATTCCAGGTTCACGTTCATGTTGCTGGCAAAGAATGAGGCCCAGTCGTGGAAGGTCTTTCCGAAGGCGTTGTCTGGTGAGAAGAAAGCCGCATACAGTGTGCCGTATGCCGAATACTTACCGATCTGTGTGACGAAGTGTTCCATCATGGTTTCGGTCAGATTCACATCCGACACACTGAGTGGCCAGAAGAAAGACTCCTTGTTCACCTTGTCATACGCTCCTGCAGTGGACACCGCATATTTACGCATGACCTGATCACTGGTGATGGTGGGTGCAATCAGCAGTTTATGCGTTTTCTTGCAGGCATCGGCAAATACATCCATCCGATCATTGTCGAAAGGCCCCACAATGGCAGCAATGTCGTTGCGCCCAGCCAACTGACTGCCCAAAGTCTCCATGTCAGAGCGCTGCTCATCGTACCATTCTATCTGCAGACTCACCACCAAACTATCCCCTTTCTGAGCCTCTTTGAGGTTTTCGGCCAGCCACGAAGCCGTGCGCTCCAGACGTGTCTTAGTGGCAGCATCGCCAATAGGAGCCACCACAGCCACTTTCTTCACCAATTCGCGACCCGAAGGTGTAGGTGTGGGAGTTGGCGTTGGCATTGTATCATTGTCGTCTGAGCACGACACCACTGCCAGCAGCGCAATGGCTGTTGTCACAATGGTCCTATATCGTCTCATGCAACTCATCATGCAAGTTCTGCACATTCTGCGTACAAAAGTACAAGCACAGAGGTTCCTGACCCCTTTGTGTTCTAGTTTTATAGGTGCAAAGATAGCACTTTTATTTGAAAGTTGTGCTATTTAGGGCGAAAAAAGTAATAATTCGAGAATAATTTGGAAAATAAGGGGAAATTAGCAAGAATCGAAGGGTCGGTTCTCGTGATCAAAAATGATCAGAAGAACCGACCCCGTGATTCTGATAGGAAAATAATCTTGATAGTCCTTCTTTGTCAAACTGATTGTAAAATCTAATATCTCGTATTCTGTCTGCAATTTCATCGGAAAATATTACTGGTAGCTTTGGTGGTAAGTCACCTTCGTTTAGCATGTGTTGTTTAACCATTTCTATTTATTTCATTAGTATATTATATATGTCATCAATTGTAACCCACCCATTTGCTAACAAGTCTTCCATCTTATAATCCACCTTTGTAATTGTCACGGAATTATTTGACTCATTAATTGGTGTTTTGGATATATATTCTTTCATTTGCTCTCTTGTGAATCTTCCAATCTCCCTCAAATATTCTTCCCTTGGTAGTTTGTTAATTCTTTCAATATCTAAACTACCATCTTCTTTTAAGTATTCCATATCCTATAAACTTTAATTCTACAATAAATATCCTTATTTGTGCAAAAATACATAAAAAATCTGAGAAAAACAAATTCTACGTGATATTTATATTAAAAATACGTATAAACATATGAATAAGAAAAGAGCAAAACTGAGAGAAGCAAATTGTTATGACGATATTAAAATACGAGTTATAGATAGGTTTAGGGAACAAGACCCAATGACATTATCAAATTCGGAACTTAGAAGTGCCATTGATTATATGCTTGCATATAGGTGGGCGTTAAATGGTGACGAACAAGTACTCCACGAATATATTGAAGTTTCAAAATTGAGAAATAAAAATAAAAACGAATCAAAGAATATGAATAATAAATTAATTAGATTGACAGAATCAGACCTTCATAGAATTGTGAAGGAGTCTGTGAAAAAAGTTCTGAATGAGAGGACATTTGGTGACGAAATAATGAAAAAGCCATATCTTGATTTGATGGATGCAGTCAATAATTTTGACAATGTGGTTCATCAATTGTATTATGAAAAGGATATGAATAAGTTGCAAGATTTTGGGGCAGGTCAAAAACGTGTTGAGGATTTACTTCAAAGATATAATGATGCTCTTCGTGCATATAGGTTTGCTTGTGAAGATTTTGTTCGTCACGAAGACAGTAATCGTCCTTGGTGGGAAAGAGAGAACATTTATACATAATCATCAATTAAGCAGCAACTAATCACGCTCTGATTTCAGACCATTTACGAACAAGTCCAATCAACTTGTCGAACATATGGGCGAATCTCTCTGATTCGCTCATTTTTCTTGCGTTACAAAAGTTGGGTCAACTGCGATGTTATTGCCTTCGAAGATGGGGCGTTTAGAAGAGGGGGCGGAGAAAATGATCACATTCTCCGACCCCTTGATTCTCGAATCTCCTGACAAAAATGATCATGAGAACCGTCCCCGCTGATCACGGGACAGGTACCTGAGTCATAGCAGCCAGATAGCCGTGGATAGCCGTGGGGACAGGTACCTGAGTCATAGCAGCCCAAGCCACCAATGGCAGAAGCATTGTCACAAGGGTAAATAGTAGCACAGAGGTTCCAGCACAGAGGTTCCTGACCCCGCTGTGTTCGAGAGGGGCGACTCCATCCTGACGATGTTCCTTTCCGTTATGTCCGTGTTTCAATCCACGCCCCTACGAGAGGGGCGACCCGAAGACAGTACGACAAAGGACACTACCGATACGTTTCAATCCACGCCCCTACGAGAGGGGCGACAAGATGTCGAGCGCAGGGGGTAGCAATGGGATGACGTTTCAATCCACGCCCCTACGAGAGGGGCGACACGCATGACCATCGAACTTGTAATCTGAAAAGTCGTTTCAATCCACGCCCCTACGAGAGGGGCGACTGCCTCGGTCAACACCTGATTGATGGGGCAGACCATGTTTCAATCCACGCCCCTACGAGAGGGGCGACTCGAAGAAGTAAGGAAAAGGGCGACAGAGCAAAGTTTCAATCCACGCCCCTACGAGAGGGGCGACATCCGTCGAGCCTCCCAAAACTGGATGTCATACAGGTTTCAATCCACGCCCCTACGAGAGGGGCGACTCTTAAACTGTATCTTATTGATATACAGAAATATTTCTATCGTTATTCGCGAACCATATCATCATTTTTAAAGATTCTAGCATAGCGAGGGATCTTGATGACAATAACTCCTTGATTATTAGACATCGCGATAATACGCACTTTATTGCAAAGCACTTAGTTCGCTTAAATCATTTCTTCAATGGTCACGCCAGCGGGGAGAGTCTCTGTGTCAATACTTACTTCGTAATCACTAAACTTACGAGGTGCGCCATCACATTTCTTCTCCACTTTTACGCGGTCGAAGAGTTTGTTAGCGGAAGCATTGCCAAGCAATGAATCGTGCTTGAACACAATGAGTTTTTGTGCACTCATCATTCCACGAGCAGCAGAGCGGTCCACATCAAACATATTCTTCAACGCATCCCAGAACAGCGCAAGATCTTCTTCTGAGAAGCCTGTCTGCTGAGCCAGGTTGGCAGAGATAAAACCGTGACAGATGTACAGACCATAAGGGACTGTGGCTTTGCGACCCATAGTACGATTGTCACCACCTTGCTTCTCTGCTTCCTTTTCTGTTGCTACCGCCATGCGGGTAATAGAGTGCTCCATTGCGGCAATTGGATCAACTGAACGCGCAAAAGTAAACTGTATGGGACCACGTACCTGACCAGCGTTCTTACCTGTTGACATAACAGCACCAAAAGTTCGTATGTCAAAGAACCTCTTGCACATTATATCCCTTGCAGCAGTTGTTTTATCAGCAGCATTCTTAACGCTCTCTTCTTCATGAGCCGCGTCTATGAATTTATTCAGCACGGCCTTCTCCTTAATGAAGATATCATAGCCGGCTGCGCAGTCTTTAGCCACCTGCACATAGTTACGCACCTTACGTTTCAGGCAAACGTCTGTCACCAGTCCCATACCAGTCTCAGCATCTACACGAGGAAGATTGCCTGCATCTGGATCACCATTGGGATTACCATCTTGTACATCAAAAATGTAAACGAAATCGATTCTGTTCTTTAGTTCTGACATAGTTGTATCTATTAAAAACTTGTTATTCATTATTATTCTCTTCGTTCTTCATAAAGAAGTCTTGACGCTGGTGATAGTAGCCAATAAAGAAACGACCCTGATCTTGTAAATCCAACTGAGCCTTGAAGCCATCAGCATCAATCTTGCTCATAATCTCCTGTTTCAATTTCTCAAAGTAGATCTTTCGACCTTCATTCTTCAAGTTCTCAATATGATGGTTAGAGAGATTAAGAATGGTGGCGAATACTGCCGCTGGTGTAGAACTGGCGGAGTTCATGTAGCGTTCGCGAATGGAATGCTGATTGTTTGCGTCCTCTTGAATCTTGTCGAGCACAGCAAACAGACGGCCACACAGGTAGCCTTGATTAGTGTTGTCTTTGTCTAACATAACTTGTATTATTTGATTTTTATCTATTCTATTTAGGTATGCCTTTATGATAGCAGCACGAGTAACATGTACTGCGTTCTTATCCTTATCACTTGATTCTGCACGAATGCGACGGATACATGAAGCAAAGAGCGGTTGAGGGTAAGGAATTCCTTGGAAGATACTCTTTACTACAGCATCTGGCAGATTAGGCGTAGCGTCTGACACCTTGCCACCAAGCGTAACGGTGCTAAGGATGTTGCGCAGGCTCATATATGGTTTCTTCTCCAATCTTGTATCCACGACTTCCATGTCGTTAAAGTGCTTGCATATTGTGCCTGCAAATTCTTTCAAAGGCACTTCTGCCCAATATACAACAGCGATTCTGGCAGAGTTTGGTGCAAGACCAAGGATGTAGAATGTGTCGTCGGAGGTCGTTCTTATCTCTCCTGAATAAATGGCAGTAAAAACTTTACGAACCTGTTCAATATTTCTATTGGGATCGTCTTCTTGCTCACTAAACCCAAACATATTGAAAAGGCTTTCCTCAGCCTTTTGACCAGCCTCGTCATTTTTTGATGCCCAGAAAACAAACGTACGTGAGCCAACCATGAACTTATTACGTGAGTTAGAATCCAGTAAATGGTTGAGTGCCGTAGTATATGCAAATTCTGCATCTTCACTGATGGGTGCATTGCCACCTTTTGACTTTCCATAAGAGTCATAGCCAGAACTTGTTTGGAAAGAAACTAACTTTGCTGTGGCCTGGCTGCCAGGAATCATCGTTGCTGTTGTCGTTTCGACAACATTTCCCTTTTTACCAGATACAAGACAAATCTGCCCAGTGGTGGATGGTTGTTCTTCTTCGATATCTAATAACTCCGTTTTCTCTGCCACGATTTTAGTGTCACCGTCAATAAGAAATGAAAAAATCGAATATTTCTTATTCAAGTTCTTCTCAATTTCAGGCCAAAGAGAGTCGCCCTTCATTTGCTCAAGTATTTCTGTCTGTTCTTGCTCATAGAACTTTTGTACGGCAATCATATCTTCATTGTCCTGATGCAAGTCAAAAATACTTTTCACTTTATCCTAGAAGGTCTGGTATTGGGCCATCACATCTCCCTTGTCAGAATATCCAAACACATATCCGCTATTATCATAGAGATAATTGGCTGCCAATGCACTCGTTCTCCCCACATGTTTCTTCACAAGAAAGCGTTGTGCTTGCTTCTTGTCTATCCTTCTGTCTTCGAATCTTAGGAAATGGCCTTCCTTGTCAATGACAATAAGGAAACCTATCTCCTTTAGTTCCATTCCCTTTTGAGGAAGGTCGCCACAGCGATGGTAATAGTCATATAATGCATGTAATATCATCTCAGCACCTCCTCACTGTCTTTAGGTGGAACAATAATCACACCATTTTCCATCTTTGCACGATAGAACATGGCTGGTGGATTCTTCAGATCCGTCTCAAAATCCATGTCGTAGAGCATAATACCCAAGTCACGGTTCTCGCTGATGGGCGCATCAAGGGCTTCTTTTTCCGGATCTACCAATTTGAAAGAGGCTGAGCACTCACGCGTGCCAAGATACGGCTGATTGAAACATTGGCCCTTGGTGGCGCGACGTTCAAACATAGCGTAGTACTTAGCAGGATTCTCATCAGGATGTTCTTCCGCATTGGACTGATTCTTACGTTCTCGCAGTGGAATAAATTCCAACTTGGCATGTATCCGATACCTGACATCACGCAGCATCAAGGAATTCTTTTGCTGGCGTTTGTCCTCAATAAAGATGGGATTCTTAGATGCTGTTGCACCCACTTCGTTTCTTCTAATGGAAGTCCACTTGATGGGGTTCAGCACCTCAATCTTTGTTACTTGCCAATGGATGGCTGGCTTCCAGAAAATAGCCTCGAAGATGGCACGAGCGGCTGATGGTGTAATGACATCATAACTCACACGCTCAACCTTTAATTCTGGTCGCGTGAAGCAGGCTATGGGACCCCAGACTTCCAAACAAAATTCTTTATCAGTATATTCCATATTATATGATGTACGTTTCTTCTAACCATTGATTATCTGTCGTCAAACCAGTGTCTGCTCTATAGAAATCAGGACTGGTGATGGCGTATATATTCTCGAAGGGCTCTTCAATTGCACCAATACTTTGCAGTTTTTTGAAGTCACGCTCACGGATATTGACGCTATATTGCGCCAACTTCTTCATCAGCGAGTACGATGGCCCTTGCGTGATGAGTTGTTGATAGAGATCGATACTTCCGTTCCAATTGATGATAACAGATGTTGTCTGATCGTCAATCAGATGGAACTGGTGTGCGGCTTCTTCAAATTCGCATTCAGGTTTATAAAGCAGCTTTTGGATTTGCTTTTCATCGAAATTGTCAATCCGAGCATGAAGTTGTTTGAAGTAACAGATCATTGCTTCTGGCGAGAACCAGTCGTGCTGAGTCCCCATCCCTTTACGTGCATTGTTAGTTTGGGTAATGAAGCCTGGTGGCAGTGGGTGCTCTTTGCCTAGACTGAACACATATGTAGAACAGATGCCATGTTTGCCCTCACGATTGCAACGACCTGCGGCTTGCAAGATAGAGTCAAGACCAGCCTCTTGACGGAACACTACTGGGAAGTCGATATCAACACCAGCCTCTATCAACTGGGTGGCGATGACGCGAATGGGCAGGTTACTCTGCACCGTTAAAGCATCCTTGATTTGCTCTATGGTAGCAGATACATGAGCAGGACACATCATACGAGAGAGGTGCAAGCAAATACCTTCTTTAGGCAATCGGTCATAGAGTTCTTTGGCATCACGACGTGTGTTCACAATGCAAAGCACCTTTGGATGACTGGCCAACTCTTTTGCTATTTCATCATAACTCTTTGCTCCTTCCATGAACTGCAATTCCACACGTCGCAATTTATCATGTAACTGGGCTTCTGGTGGTATGATTTCATGAACGGATTGTAACGCATCGAAACTCACCATTGGGTTCGCACCCTCTATGCGACCACTAAGAATAGGTTGACTGGCTGTGGTGAAGAGAACGGATGTGCCAAATACTCGTTTCAGCGTGTCGAGGGTGTGGACGATGGGTTTATAGAAACCTAACGGCAACGTCTGCACTTCATCCAAAATAATAACGCTTTTTGCGATGTTGTGCAGTTTACGGCAGTCGGAACGTTTGTTGCTGAAAAGCGATTCAAATAGTTGAACGTTAGTAGTAACAATAATGGGATAGTCCCAGTTCTCTGTAGCCAATTGCAGACGCTCACGTAATTCTTTGTCTTTGATGTCCTCAGGATTGACATTGGAATGATGTTCCAACACATTGTCTTCGCCAAAGATTCGTTTCAGAGTGGCGACTGTCTGTACAATAATGCTGGTGTAAGGAATAGCAATGATGATGCGTTGAAGATGGTTCTCTACAGCATGATGTAGCGCCCAAAGCACAGATGCCAATGTCTTGCCGCCACCAGTTGGAACGGTGAGGCTATAAAATCCACCTTCGCCTTGACTCTCTCTGACGCATTGCTCCTGCACATAGTTGCGGATGTGATTTACCTCAGTATCAGCAGCATTAGCCTTTAATCCTTTAAGATGTTTTTCCAACGTGGCCAGCAGTTCCTGCATGGATGTATGACGACCTCGTTGCTTGGCCTGCTCTGGATTCATGAAAGCCTCAGTATCTAAACTATCAGCATCAACGAGGCAAGAAAAGAATAAACGAACGAGATGATGCAGGTCGTATTGCTCCATCTTTGGTATTTTAGGAAACTGATATGGGATTACAGTATCTATCGTTACATCATTTGGTACCTCTCGTTTGGTTTCCTCTATGTAGTCGCAATAATCATAAAGTCCACGATGATGCCCTGCTATGGGTTGTGCTATTAATGGTGCAATCTGTGGATACTGTCTCTGAACAATAATAGCGCCAACATAAGCGTGATTGGGTCCCGTCTTTGTGGCTCCTTGAATGTACTTCTGCCATTCCTTTTGTTCCTTGCCCTTATCATGCAGAAGTCCCATCAGCCTACCACAATCACCCATGCCAAATTCAGCAGCAAAACGTTCAGCCATCTGCGCAACCCCTCTTTGATGCTCTTCATTTGATTGAATAGCACCTTTGTTATCGATGTGAGATATGGTTGTCTCCTGTATGATGCTCTGGTCAGTAGGCATAATCTTACGCTATTAGGCTACAAATATACACATTATTATTGAGATAATAACATTTTACTTATTATTTTACACATTATTTAATAAGAATAGGATGTGTTACCAGATAATCTGTTACTCACAGAGGGGAGATAGATGTGTTTTATTTCAATTTGATGATATCACTCCACCTTGTCGTGGGGTTTTTCGATTTGAAGTCGTGCTTGATGGCGTTGGCGAAGATATCAGCCTCTACATTTTTGCCATCCTTCTGGGTGTACTGCTGGGCGCCGATGACGATGGACTCGGTGCCGTAGCGTTTGTTGATGCGGTCTACCACCTTGTCGAGTTGCCGGAACTTCTGGATGTGTTCGGCATCGAGGT
>JAFWTK010000314.1 GCA_017518935.1 Prevotella sp. | reverse complement strand
GACGGGTGTCTGGTAGGAGTGCTCCTTCAAGATTCCCATCTCAAAGAGAAGGTTCCTGAATCCCACACCCAAGCCGTAGAACCAACTCAGGGGTAGTAGTTTCTTATTCAGTTTAATGAAGTCGCCCTCCATCCCTCACTTCTTACTTCACCCTCACATCATCCAGCATTCTGGCCTGCATACGGCTGCTGTTCTGGAGGTCGTTGCGGATATCCATCAACGGTTCATAGAGGTCACCCAACAGGGCTTTGATCTCAGCCTGGAAACGGCTGTCGAGATAGGTACCTTTGTTTTCTTTTGGCAGGAACTGATCCAGCCAACTGCCTTTGCCGGGATAAGGAGCAGTGTGGTATTCTTTGACTTTGGCCAGTTCGGCAGCCTTCTTTACGGCATCGTCGAGACTACCGAGTTTGTCCACGAGTTTGATCTTGAGGGCATCGGTAGCGAGCCAGACACGTCCCTGGGCGATGGAGTCCACCTGCTCAGGCTTCATTCCACGACCTTCCGACACGATGGTCAGGAAGTTCTGATAACCCCGGTCGATGTAAGCCTGTAAATTCTTCATGATGTCATCGGTATCCTTGCCCAGGACCAGATCCATATCGTAGTTGGTGTACTTGTGGGTGGTGACACCGTCGAAGGTAATACCCAACTTGTCGGTTACCAGTCCGCTGGCGTTAGGAATGAGTCCGAAGATGCCGATACTGCCTGTAACAGTTGTCGGCTCTGCGAAGATATAGTTGGCGGGTGAACTGATCCAGTAACCGCCAGAGGCTGCCATACCACCCATCGATACTACCACAGGCTTCTTGGCTTTCACCAGTTTGAGGGCGTGACGGATCTGCTCGGAGGCCACGGCACTGCCGCCACCTGAGTTCACACGGAACACGACAGCCTTCACATTTTCATCGTCGGCAAGTTTGCGCAGGTCCTCTGCCGTGCTTCTGCCCACGATGCTGTGTCCGCCACCCATAATCAGGTTGGTGGCTTCATCGTCTACAATATTGCCGTAGGCATAATAGATGGCAATCTTCTCACCGTCGTCCTTTTTCTTTGACTTCACGTTGAGCATGTCAGAGAGTGTCAGTTGGTTGATGTCATCATCCTTGTCGAGTTTCAGACGTCCCTTGATCTCTGCTTTGATCTCCTCGGGGAAAAGGAGTTTGTCAACCAGTTTAGCCTTTACGTAATCATTGGCTTGGGCAAAGGCCATAATGCTGTCGCCAGCCAGTTTGTCCAACTCTTCAGGCTTCACCTTACGACCTTCTGCCATCTCCTTCAGCCAGTAGTTCCAGATGCCCGTCAGGTAGGCGGTACGCTGTTCACGGTCGTATTCGCTCATCCCCGTCTGGGTGTTGCTCTCTACATAACTCTTATATTTGCCCACTTTGGCAACAAGGTATTTGATACCCAGTTTGTCGTAGAGTCCTTTATAGTATTCACCCTTGCCGCCTAAGCCTCTGAAATCGATGGTGCCTTCTGCGTTCAGGTAAATCTTGTCGGCTACCGTTGCCACATAGTAGTTGGCCTGGGCGTAATTGTCGGCATAGGACACAATCCACTTGCCGCTCTTCTTGAAGTCCTTCAGCGCATCACGAAGTTGTTGGGCTGTGGCAGGAGCATCGAATGAAGCCGAACCACCTTCCAGATAGATACCCTTGACATCCTCTTCGTCCTTGGCTTTCTGGATACTGGCAAGCAGATTGTCAAGTCCCATGCTGCCCATGCTACCCATTCCCAGGAATGAGTCGAAGGGCGTGCCCTCTTCTGAACGCTCGTTGATGCTTCCGTCCATCTTGATAACGAAAACGGAGTTGTCCTTAACCTTGGTTGATGCGGAGTCGCTGGCAAGCATCCCAACCAATGAAATCACGAAGAAAAGCCCCATCAGAGTGAGGAAGATTGCAATACCACAGATGGTGGCAAGCGTCATTTTAAAAAACTGTTTCATATACCTTATTTATTATTATATGTATTTTCAGATGGCAAAGATAGTGTTTTTTTTTCAATTGTGTGAAAAAAAAAGATGAATTCTTTGCGTTTTTATGGAAAAATAGTACCTTTGCCCTATGAAAATCTTGATTCGAGTGTTTATGATGGCGTTTTTGCTGGTCGGATGTACCATCGATGACCACAAAGACAGTCCGGATCCTGATGAGACGAGTCTTATCAAGGTGGGGGATCGTTTGCCATCCTTTTCTGTGGATATGATCACGGGTGAGGGGAGAGGTGTGTTCTCTACTTTGAGGCTTACTGGCCGTACTGTCATCGTGTTCTTCCATACAAGTTGTTCTGATTGTCAGCGTGAACTGCCCAAACTCAACGACTATTACTTGTCCCATCGTGATGAGAACGGTTTCCAGATGGTGGCCATTGCCCGGGAGGAGCAGCAGGAGAGCATCGCGGCCTTCTGGCAGGAGCACCATTTGGCGATACCTTATTCTCCACAGCCGGACCGTCGCATTTACAGTCTTTTTGCCACTCAGACCATTCCACGGGCCTATCTTTGTTCGGCTGATGGAATCGTACAGTGGATGGGGATCGAGAAATTTACTATGGGTGACTAAATCGGCTGACCTAAAAACGTTGTCAAACCGACTTCTCACTTGTTAAAGGGCGTTAAACTTTGCCCTTATTTGCATTTTTGTCGATAAAAAACATCGTTTTGTCGTTAAAAAACCATACCTTTGCAAAACTATCAGCGCAACAGTATGCGCAACTAATAAACTTTATTGACAGTTACTCAACTAACGTAAATATAATAAGGTGAAGAAGAATTTGCGAAAGACAATGATGGTCGTTCTGGCCATTCTATTGACGGCAGACATCGGTACTGCACAAGCACAGCAAGTAGCCCTGAAGACTAACCTGCTCTACGATGCCACAACCACACCTAATATCGGTGCGGAAATGGGTATTGGCAAGAAATCCTCTGTCCAGTTGTTCTATGGTCTTAATCCCTGGAAGTTCGGTCATGGCGACGATTTGAAGTATGCCAAGCACTGGATTCTGAATCCGGAGTATCGCTACTGGTTCTGCCAGCGGTTCAACGGTTCGTTTGTCGGTATCCACGCCTTTGGCGGTGAGTACGATGCTGCCAATGTCAACCTGCTTTTCTGGGATGAACTGAAGGACCATCGCTTCGAGGGCTGGTATGTCGGTGGCGGCATCAGTTACGGCTATCAGTGGGTGCTCTCCCGTCACTGGAATTTCGAGGCTGCCATCGGTGTCGGAGCCGCCTATATCGACTATGACAAGTTCAACTGTGGCGAATGTGGCAAGAAAGTCGACGATGGCCATAAGATTTACATTGGCCCCACCAAACTTGCCCTTTCCTTATTATATATGTTCTAATCCCGAGAATCCATGAATAATCGCTATTTCCTCATAGTTGTACTGTCTGCCTGTATGTCGGCAGCAGTTGCACAGACTTCCATTCTGCTCACTGGCGAGAAGAGTGGGAGTGATACCCGTGTGAAGGTTAGTAACTATCAGGTGGGTCATGTAGGCGACCAGACAATGGTGGCACTCGACTTTGTGCTTGACTCCCTAAATGTCCCATCTAACCGCTTCCGTGCCTTCACCCCAATTATCAAGACCAAGGACGGTGCTCACGAGCAGCGTATGAAGACCTTGCTTGTCACGGGCCGTACCCAGGAGATTATCTTTGAGCGCGAGGGCATTGATCCTCTCTATGCTGACAATTGCGTGAAGGTACGTCGCGAGAAGGGTGAGCCTCAGACCTACAAATATACCGATGCTGTCGAGAGCCAGCCTTGGCATGATGGTGCCGATGTCTATGTGGAGTGCGACCTCTGCGGCTGCGCAGACCGGTTGAAGTCCGATATGGCCTATATCACCAGTCTTCTGCCACCTGATCCCTACGAACTGGTGGAATATGTCGAGGCTGTGCCTACCTATGCAAAGAAGGAGCGTAGCCTGCATGGCTCTGCCTATATCACTTTCGTGGTGGACAAGTGGGAGATGAAACCCGACTACATGGACAACCGTCGTGAGATCCGTAAGATTACCGATACCCTTGACGTGATGGTGGCTGATCCCAATATCACTGTTCGCGAGATCAAGATCCATGGCTGGGCTTCGCCCGAGAGTCCCTATAAGCATAATGAGATGTTGGCCAACAACCGTGCTAAGTCGCTCACCGAGTATGTGAAGAGTCTCTATAATCTGCCCGCCAATGTCTTTGCGCCTGCTGAGGCCACCCCGGAGAACTGGATTGGCCTGCGTGCCGCCGTTGAGGAGATGGACGAGCAAACTCTGCCCCATAAGCAGGAGATCCTTACTATTATTAATAAGGTGTTGGCTGACCTTGATAAGAATGTCACCAACCAGGCCGACCGTGACGAACATTCTATCCGCAGCAAGTACCCTGAAGAGTACCGTTATCTGCTGAAGGAGGTCTATCCTGGCTTGCGTCGCTCCGACTACGAAATCTCCTTCAATTTCCACGATTTCAGCGTCAGTCAGGCCAAGGAAATTTTCAAGACCAAGCCTTATCAGTTGTCTTTGCGCGAGATGTGGGATGTTGCCAATACTTATGAGCAGTATAGCCCTGAATATAATCAAGTCATCCAGACGGCTGTCAATGTCTATCCCGATGAGCCGGAGGCCCTGATTAATCTGGCCAATGTTGCCATGCACCAGAAAGATCTGCTGAAGGCAGAAACTCTCCTGCAGCGTGCCGGTAAGAGTGCGGAGGCAGACCAGGCCCGTGGTGTGCTGGCTATGCTGAAAGGCAACTACGATGAGGCTGAGCAACTGCTCAATGCCGCTGCCAGCAAGGGTCTTGATGTCTCCAAGAACCTCGAAGTCCTCAAGCAATTACGATAAAAACAAAATATATT
>JAFWTK010000313.1 GCA_017518935.1 Prevotella sp. | reverse complement strand
TTCCTGTCCCGGCACTTCGACATCTTCATCGTAGAGGTTGATTTTCAGATAGACCTCATATTCATTATTATATATGTACGCGTGGAAAGGGGTACTCCCTCCTTGGGCGAAGGCAGTGAAGAGTGAAGTGTGAATCGTGAAGAGTATCAATAGCAATTTTCTCATGTTCGTATGATTTTGGGGACAAAGATACCAAATCTAAATCAATAAATCTATGATAATGAAGAAAATATGCAGAAAAACTATCTTTATTTTAGAAAAATTTAAGTACCTTTGCAACCGTTTATAATTATAACGCATGACAGATAGGCTTTTAAACCCCGACTATATCTTTGAGTCAAGTTGGGAAGTTTGTAACAAAGTAGGAGGAATCTATACAGTCCTTTCGACACGTGCCAAGACCCTGCAAGAGGCACATCCGGATCAGGTGATCTTTATCGGCCCGGGGCTATGGAAGCGCGAAGACGGTAACTACACGCAGGAGGAAAGTCCTTATTTCAGGGAAGACGATGCTCTCTTTGCCGAATGGCAACGGGAGGCCAAGCAGAACGGACTTACTGTAAGGGTGGGGCGCTGGACGGTGCCTGGAGAACCTATCGCCATCCTTGTTGACTTCATGCCGTTCTTTGAAAAGAAGAACGAGATATACGGTTGGCTGTGGGAGCACTACCAGGTGGACTCTTTGCATGCTTACGGCGACTATGACGAGGCTTCGATGTTCTCGTATGCCGCCGCTCTGGTAGTGGAGAGTTTCTATAAGCACTATCTTAACGAGAGCCAGAAGGTCATCTATCATGCCAATGAGTGGATGTGCGGCCTGGGTGCCCTCTACATCAACAATAAACTCCCTCAGATCGGTACGATCTTCACTACCCATGCCACCAGCATCGGGCGCAGCATCGCCGGCAATATGAAACCCCTCTACGACTACCTGTTTGCCTATAATGGCGATCAGATGGCCGGAGAACTGAATATGCAGAGCAAACACTCCATCGAAAAGCAGACCGCCTGGCATGTGGATTGTTTTACCACAGTGAGTGACATCACCGCCAAGGAATGTGTGGAACTGCTTGACAAACCAGTGGATGTAGTACTGCCTAATGGCTTCGACAACAGTTTTGTGCCGAAGGCCGCACAGTTCACAAAGAAACGCAAGGCAGCCCGCAAGCGTCTGCTCGACGTGGCAAACGCCCTGTTGGGTGAGAATCTCGACGACGATACGCTGATCATCTCTACCTCTGGTCGTTATGAGTTCCGCAACAAGGGCATTGATGTGTTTGTGGAGGCGATGAATCGTTTGTTGCGTGACAAAGACCTGAAGAAGCAGGTGGTTGCCTTCATCGAAGTTCCTGGGTGGGTAGGTGAGCCCCGTAAGGACCTGCAGGAAAGACTTGCCTGTGGCAAGCAGTTTGACACGCCGTTGGATGTGCCTCAGGTGACCCACTGGCTGCACAATATGAGCCACGACAACGTGCTGGGTATGATGAAGTACTACGACATGCACAACCGCAAGGACGAACAGGTGAAGGTGATCTTCCTGCCCTGTTACCTCGACGGTAAGGACGGCATCCTGAATATGACCTATTATGATATTGTATTAGGCAACGACCTCTGCATCTATCCCTCGTACTACGAGCCGTGGGGTTACACGCCGTTGGAGGCTGTGGCTTTCAAGGTGCCTTGTATCACCACCGACCTGGCCGGTTTTGGACTCTGGGCCAACAGCGTGTTCGGGCATAACGGTGAGATAGAGGATGGCGTGAAGGTGATCCATCGCACCGACTACAATTACTCGGAGGTAGCAGACGTCATCAAGGATACCGTTGCCGAGTTCTCCGGTTTCACGAAGAAGCAGGTGGAAGATTGCCGCAAGAAGGCCGAGGCTCTGTCGAAGAAAGCCCTTTGGAGCGAGTTCATCAAATACTATGAAGCGGCTTACGACATCGCCCTCCGCAAAGCAGGAGAGAGAAGTGAAAAAAATGAAGAGTTGAAATAATTCCAAATTTAGAAATTATGAAGATTAAAGCAGATTACGCAAATGTTCCGTCTTGGAAGACATTGACCGTGAAGGCCACGCTTCCTGAGGAACTGAAATGTTTGGATGAAATTGCCCACAATATGTGGTGGGTTTGGAACTACGAGGCCCGTGACTTGTTCCGTGACCTCGACCCTGATTTGTATCACAACGTGAAGCACAATCCTGTGATGCTGCTTGAGCGTCTCAGTTATGCCCGCAAGGAAGAGATTATGAAAGATAAGTCGCTGATGAAGCGCATCAAGAACGTTTACGACTTATTCCGAAAGTATATGGATGTGAAGCCTGACTCGAAGCGTCCGTCAGTGGCCTACTTCTGTATGGAGTACGGTATCCATTCTGCCCTGAAGATCTATTCAGGCGGTCTGGGTATGCTGGCCGGTGACTACGTGAAGGAGGCTTCCGACTCCAACGTCGATATGTGTGCCGTCGGCTTCCTCTATCGTTTTGGCTATTTCACACAGAGCCTGTCGATGGACGGACAGCAGATAGCCAACTACGAGACGCAGAATTTCAACGATCTGCCCATCGAGCGCCAACTCGACAGCGAGGGTAATCCTCTCGTCATCGACGTGCCTTACACCAACTACCAGGTGCATGCCTATGTATGGCGTGTGAATGTGGGTCGTGTGAAACTCTATCTGCTCGATACCGACAATGAGATGAACTCCGACTTCGACAAGCCCATCACCCACAGCCTCTATGGCGGTGACTGGGAGAACCGTCTGAAACAGGAGATCCTGCTCGGTATCGGTGGTATGCTGCTGTTGAAGAAACTCGGCATCAAGAAGGATATCTACCATTGCAACGAGGGTCATGCTGCCCTCTGCAACCTGCAGCGCCTCTGCGACTATATCGAGGAAGACGGGCTGACCTTCAACCAGGCTCTGGAACTGGTACGTGCCAGCGGTCTCTATACCGTACACACGCCAGTGCCTGCAGGCCACGACTACTTCGAGGAGGGTCTCTTTGGCAAGTATATGGGCGGCTATCCCCAGAAACTTGGTATTTCCTGGGACGAGTTCATCGGCATGGGTCGTACCAATCCCGACGACAAGGGCGAGAAGTTCTGTATGTCTACCTTCGCCTGCAACACCTGTCAGGAGGTCAACGGTGTGTCGATGCTCCATGGTTGGGTCTCACAGAAGATGTTCGCTCCCATCTGGAACGGCTACTATCCTGAGGAGAACCACGTGGGCTATGTGACCAACGGTGTCCATTTCCCCACCTGGTGTGCTGCTGAGTGGTTGAAAGTCTATGCGAAGTATTTCGACCCGAAGTTCCTGGGCGACCAGTCCAACGAGGATATCTGGCACGGCATCTACGACTGTCCCGATGAGGAGATCTGGGCCACCCGTAAGGCTTTGAAGGCTAAACTCTTTGATTATATCGCCATCCAGTTGCAGGAGACATGGTTGAAGAACCAGGGTGATCCTCAGCGTGTGGTGAAGTTGGTGGAACGCTTGAACCCCAATTCACTGGTCATCGGCTTCTGCCGCCGCTTCGCTACTTATAAGCGTGCTCACCTGCTGTTCACCGACTTGGAGCGTCTCGAAAAGATTGTCAATAATCCCGAGCGTCCTGTGGTGTTCATTTTTGCCGGTAAGGCTCACCCCGCCGATGGTGCAGGACAGGGTCTTATCAAGAGAATTTTCGAAATCAGTCAGATGCCTCAGTTCCAAGGTAAGGTCATCTTCTTGGAGGACTACGACTTCCTGCTGGCCCGTCGCCTCGTCTCAGGTGTGGACATCTGGATGAACACCCCGACCCGTCCTCTCGAGGCTTCCGGTACCTCTGGTGAGAAGGCTGAGATGAATGGTGTCGTCAACCTCTCCGTGAAGGATGGCTGGTGGCTGGAGGGCTATCGTGAGGGTGCCGGTTGGGCACTCACCGAGAAGCGTACCTACCAGAACCAGGGTTATCAGGATCAACTCGATGCCGCTACCATCTACAACCTGTTGGAGAACGAGATCGTACCTCTTTATTATAACACGGATAAGAAGACAGGCATCTCTAAGGGCTGGATCAAGGTCATCAAGAACTCCATCGCCCAGATAGCACCTCACTACACGATGAAGCGCCAACTCGACGACTACTATTCCAAGTTCTACGAGAAGCAGGCCAAGCGATTTAAGGAACTCTCCAAGGACGACAACCGTCTGGCCAAGGAGATCGCACAGTGGAAAGAGGCTGTTGCCGAGCGTTGGGATGCCATCAGCGTGGTCAGTGCCGAGTCAACGGCTCCTGCCTCCGGCTTGCATCTGACAGGCGAAGAGTACACCCTGCGTTATGTCATCAACGAGCAGGGTCTCGACGATGCCGTTGCCTTGGAGAAGGTGAATATTGCCACCGATGCCAACGGTGAGGATCATGTCTTCTCTATCGAGCCGTTGAAGATGGTGAAGCATGAAGGCAACAACTACACCTTCGAGTCTGTTAATACACCTAAGCAGGCAGGTCAGTACAAGAGTGCTGTCCGTATGTATCCGAAGAACAAGAATCTGCCCCATCGTCAGGACTTCTGCTACGTGAAGTGGCTGGAACTGCCTTACGCAGGTTAAATCCATAAAAAATCCCCCGTCCGACACCGGACGGGGGATTTCTTTTTTTTATTCCACTTGATAGTTTTCGCGGATATACTTTCCTAAGTCATTGTCCTTATTGCGCTCGGCACAGTTCTGGATGGCCTCTTTCATCCGCCGCTCTATGCTGTCGATGTCGTGCAGCAGGGCTTTTTGCGTTTCCTCGGTGGTATGAGGACTCTGTTGGATGACGCCCACTATGTTCGAGATCTTCTTCGAGCACTCAGCGATGGTGTCGTTTAGCGCCTTCCACTCCTGAGCCTGATGAACCTGCGAGTTCTTGCAGCCCATCGCCATGAATACCAATGCCAGTGCGAGGAGTTTATATGAGGTAGAGGTCACTGATGCTTTGGTTATTGATGACACGACGGATGGCTTCTGCGAAGGTGTCTGCCACGGACAGTTGCTTCACCTTGGCGCAGCGATGGGTGTAGGGGATGGAGTCGGTGAAGACAATCTCTTCGAGGGCTGACTCCTGTACCCGTTCACTGGCAGGTCCCGACATCACGCAGTGCGAGGCACAGGCGCGTACGGTCTTGGCTCCCGATGCCTTCATCAGGTCGGCAGCCTTGGTGATGGTGCCGGCGGTATCCACCATATCGTCGACGATTACCACATTTTTGCCAGCCACATCACCGATGATCTGCATCGTGGCCACCACGTTGGCACGGGCACGGGTCTTGTTGCAGAGCACCAGCGGACAGCCGAGGAACTTGGCGTAGGTGTTGGCACGCTTCGAACCGCCCACATCCGGTGAGGCAATCACCAGATCTTCGAGGTTCAGGCTTTGCAGGTAAGGTAGGATGACGCTCGAACCGTAGAGATGATCCACGGGCACATCGAAGAATCCCTGTATCTGGTCTGCGTGCAGGTCCATCGTGATGACGCGGTTCACGCCAGCCACACTCAGCAGGTCTGCCACGAGTTTGGCACCGATGCTCACGCGGGGCTTGTCCTTACGGTCCTGTCGGGCCCAGCCGAAGTAGGGGATGACGGCATTGATGGTACGTGCCGAGGCACGCTTGGCGGCATCGATCATCAGCAGCAGTTCCATCAGGTTGTCTGAGTTGGGGAATGTACTCTGCACGAGGAAGATGTCGCGTCCGCGAATGCTCTCCTCATAACTGACGGCAAACTCTCCATCTGAGAACTTGGTGATTTGCAACTGTCCTAACGGGCAACCCAGACTCTGGCAGATTTTCTCTGCAAGGTACATGGTGGCAGTACCTGAAAACACCATATAAGAATTATTATTCATTATCTTTGAACTTTGATATAAATGATTACCTGTAAACTATTCTGTTGCTTTGCGCAGCCGCTCGAAGTGCAGCAGCAGTTCCTTGTAGTCCAGTTCGTTGTGGATGTCGAAGCGGTTCCACAGGTCGCCGCAGATCACCACACCGCCGAAGCCCAACTCCTTGGCATACTTGATATTGTCGATGTTCATGCCGCCTAAGGCGTACACCTTCCTGTCGATGAGCCCCTGTCGCGACGCCTCTTTCAGTTCCTCTGCCGTAAACGACTGTTTCTCGCTTTCCACCGTCTGACTGTCGAAGATGGATTGCAGGAACACGTAGTTCGAGTGCTTCTTGGCCTCTTGCAGTTCACTCACGGCGTGGCAGGTGCGGGTGATGTTTCCCTTGTAGCCCGTGGGCGGCTCTGTGCGGGCATCGTCGATGTGGATGCCTCGCAGTTTGTATTCCTCTTTCAGGTAGAAGTGATGGTGCACGGTAATCTTGCTTGCCAGGTTGTCGCCTAACAGTGTCAGCAGACGCTCGGAGTACATCGGCGACGAACCGGGTTTACAAAGGTGCAGGTCGTCCATTCCTTCATCGAAAAGGTTGACTAGGATCTTGTCTTCCTCTACGAAAAATGTAGGTTTGGTAATGACAATTAACTTCATTTCCAGATAACTTTTCTCTTTCTCACGTGCAAAAGTACATCTTTTTTTAGACATAAGTACACAAGAACAAATATTTTTTTGTTTCTTTTGTTCATTTGTCTAAAAAAAACAGTAATTTTGCACTCGATTTAACATAAAAAGGTAAAAAGACAATGAAAGCATTTGTATTTCCCGGACAGGGAGCACAGTTTACAGGAATGGGTAAAGATCTTTACGATAACAACCCACTTGCAAAGGAACTTTTCGAGAAGGCCAACGATATTCTAGGCTACCGTATCACCGATATTATGTTTGAGGGAACCGACGAGGAACTCCGTCAGACCAAGGTAACGCAGCCCGCCGTCTTCCTCCACAGCGTCATCTCCGCCCTCTGCATGGGCGACGCCTTCGACCCGAAGATGACTGCCGGTCACTCGCTCGGTGAGTTCTCAGCCCTCACGGCTGCCGGTGCCCTGAGTTTCGAGGATGGTCTGAAATTAGTGTATGCCCGTGCGATGGCGATGCAGAAGGCCTGCGAGGCCCAGCCCTCCACGATGGCTGCCATCATCGCCCTGCCCGACGAGAAGGTAGAGCAGGTGTGCGCCGAGGTGAGCAAGATGGGTAAGGGCGTGGTGGTTCCTGCCAACTACAACTGTCCCGGACAACTCGTCATCTCCGGTGATATCGACGCCATCAACGAGGCCTGCGAGCAGTTGAAGGCTGCCGGTGCCAAGCGTGCCCTGCCGCTGAAGGTGGGTGGTGCCTTCCACTCGCCGCTGATGCAGCCCGCCAAGGACGAACTCCAGGCTGCCATCGAGCAGACGGAGATCAATGCCCCCAAGTGCCCTGTCTATCAGAATGTGGATGCCAAGCCGCATACCGATCCCGCTGAGATTAAGGCCAACCTCATCGCGCAACTCACCAGCAGTGTCCGTTGGACGCAGAGTGTGCAGAATATGATTGCCGACGGTGCCGACGACTTCACTGAGTGCGGCCCCGGTAAGGCTCTTCAGGGTATGATTGCCAAGATCAACAAAGAGGTAACTGCTCACGGCATTAGCACAGAATGAAAGAAAAGATAATAATCTATCAGGTTTTCACCCGACTCTATGGCAATCGGAACACTACCCGCAAGGAAAGTGGAACGATTGAGGAGAATGGTTGCGGAAAACTGAACGACTTCACGCCCAGCACCCTGAAAAAGATCAGGGAGATGGGCGTGAGCCATATCTGGTACACTGGCATTATCCGCCACGCCACGATGACCGACTATTCGGCCTACGGCATCCCCCGTCAGCACCCCGCCGTGGTGAAGGGTAGGGCAGGATCGCCGTACGCCATCACCGATTATTACGATATCGATCCTGATCTGGCTGTGGATGTTAACCAGCGTATGCAGGAGTTTGAAGCCCTCGTCGAGCGTACCCACAAGGCGGGCATGAAGGTCATTATCGACTTCGTACCCAACCATGTGGCACGTCAGTACCACAGCATCTGCAAGCCCGACGGCGTAAAGGATCTGGGCGAAGGCGACAATCCCCAAAACGGATTCGACCCGCAGAACAACTTCTATTACTGTCCGGGACAGCGTTCACGCCCTATTTCGATCTCTATCACGGCGAGGACGAACCCTATATCGAGGAACCCGCCAAGGCCACCGGTAACGACTGCTTCCACAATGCCCCAGGCATGAACGACTGGTACGAGACCGTCAAACTGAACTACGGCGTCGACTACTATGCAGGTCGTGTGGGACATTTCGTGCCCATCCCCAACACCTGGAGCAAGATGACCGACATCCTGTTGTTCTGGGCTGCAAAGGGTATCGACGGCTTCCGTTGCGACATGGCGGAGATGGTGCCTGCCGCCTTCTGGCTGTGGGCCACCGACAAGGTGAAGTTCGCCTATCCCGACAAGATTTTCATTGGCGAAGTGTATAATCCTGCCGAGTACCGCAACTACCTCGCTGCGGGCTTCGACTACCTCTACGACAAGGTGGGAATGTACGACACGCTCCGTGCCGTCGTCCGAGGCCATCAGTCCACCCACGCCATCACCGGTGCCTGGCAGGCCACCGACGACATCCGCGACCACATGCTCTACTTCCTCGAAAACCATGATGAACAGCGCATCGCCAGCACGTTCTTCGCAGGCGATGCCGTGAAGGGCATCCCCACCCTCGTGGTCTCGGCCTTGTTGCAGCAGAACCCGCTGATGATCTATGCCGGACAGGAGTACGGCGAGCGGGGCATGGACAAGGAGGGATTCAGCGGCAATGACGGCCGTACCACCATCTTCGACTATTGGAGCATCGACACCCTCGTGCGTGCCGCCCAGCGCAAACTTACCGCCGGGGAGAAACGCCTGTGCAATATATATAATAAGGTGATGACGATTGCCGGCTCAGAGCAGGCCGTCACCAAGGGCGTGTCCTTCGACCTCATGTATGTCAATGGGCACCTCCATCGGCAGTACGCCTTTTTGCGGAAGGCCGGTAGCGAGGTACTCCTTGTTGTCACCAACTTCGACGAAATCGAACGGACGGTTGATGTGACCATTCCTGCCCACGCCTTCGACTACCTGAAACTGAAGGAAAAGACCGCCCAGGCTGTTGACCTGCTCACCGATGCAAAGCAGAAACTCCCGCTTTGCCGCGATGGAGCCGTCACCCTGGCCCTTCCGCCCTCCGGTGCTCTTATCCTCAAATTCAAAGCATAAAAAGATCGGGATTTCCAATTGGGAACCCCGATACTTTTTTAGAGTAGTGGGCCTCTGCCCAAAGATACGATAAAATTCCGATTAAACGAAGAGAAAAAGAAAAAAATGTTTTTTTTGCCAATTTGGGGTGAAAAGTGACGTCGGGGGCGAATATGAACTCATTACCAACAAGCGTTCCTACACCCGCATCATCTCCGAGGAGCCTGAGCAACTTGAACCGCTTACCCGAAAGTTTGCCACTCTGGCCAAGGAGATTCACTCTACACAGGCCAATACGGACGTGTTTCCTGAGATGAAGGCGGTGGTAAGGCCTTAAAGTATAACTACCACGCGAGCGCATCAACGATATTTTTTTTGAAATTTATTTTGCATTTCGTTTGATTTACACTATCTTTGCACCCGAAATGGGACAGGATTACGTTTTAAACGATCACAACAAGGATGAGTTTCCGCCTGCGCATACGGCGGAGCACCTGTTGAACCAGACGATGATTCGTATCTTCGGCTGCGAGCGGAGTTATAATGCCCACGTGGAGCGGAAGAAGAGTAAGATGAGTTTCTATCTGGACCAGAAGCCGACGCGACAGGAGGAGAAGGAGATAGAGCGGCGGATGAATGAACTGATAGAAGAAGACCTGCCCGTGACGTATGAGTTTGTGACACGTGACGAACTGCCGGAGGAGATATCGACAGACCGGCTGCCGGACGATGCCTCGGACACGATACGGCTGGTGCGCATCGGCGACTACGATGTGTGTCCGTGTATCGGCAAGCACGTGAGAAGCACGTCGCAGATAGGACGCTTCGAGATGCTCGGCACCAACTGGGATGAGAAAGAACGGTCGTTCCGGGTGCGCTTTAAGATCGTATAAATCAATAAATCCTGGCCAGACGGCCAGGATTTATTATTATTATTCGGACTTGGGTTTGTTGATGTCGAGTTTCATAAACACAGGGTAGTGGTCGGAGTAGGTGAGTTCCTTCTTGTAGTAGGTCATGCCTTTGAACACCTTGTCGTGGAAGATGTAGTCAATACGCACGTTCTTCTTGCCACCGCGGAAGGTGTACATATAGCCGCTGCCGCACTCCTTGAAACCGTCGACCTTGTCGCCCAGCATCGTGTTGTAGACATAGGAGTAGGGGACATCGTTGAAGTCGCCGCAGACGATGACGGGCACTTCCGACTCACGCATATCCATCGCCAGCACATTGGCCTGACCTGCGCGGGCCATCATACCGATGGTGTAGTTGCCGTAGAGGGCGCGGAGCAAGCGGTTGCTCTCCACCTCCATGCCGGTGTTGACCTGTGCCTTGGCTGCGCGGTGCAAAGTGCCGTTGATGCCGGTGGTCTCTAGGTGGGCATTATAGACGCGGATGACCTGATCCTCCACTTTCACCTCAACCCACATGGCACTGTTGTTTGTCATCTCGAAGGGGATATTCTTTGAACGGACAATGGGGTAGCGGCTGTAGATGACCATGTCGTGATTCATCACAGAATAGGGGAAATACTCCTTGTAGGAGTCGGAGTTTTTCTTGTCGCCACTCTGGTCGGAATACTCCTGGAAGCAGCAGATGTCGATCTTCTGCTTCTTCATCTCGGAAAGAATGTCTTGCGCCATGAAGCCCGATGCCTCACGTCCGAACAATGCCACGTTGTAGGTGGCGATTTTCAGTCCTGGCTGCTTCTCGGCGGCCTCGTCGGGTTCACCGAACTGATAGAGCGTGCCGATGTAGGGGATACAGCAGAGCAGGGTGATGAACGGGATGAGTACCCAGTGCCAGCGGCGCATGATGAGCCAGTAGAGCAGCAGGACGGCATTGCCGATGATCAGTGCAGGTAGGGCATAGACCAGGAGCGACCGTGCTGTGTTACCGGCAGGATTGACATCGCCGCCGAACAATCCTACAAATGTAAAAATCATCATCAGGGCGGTGATGATGAGAATCATGAATGAGAAATACTTCTGTACTGCAAGTTTACCCATATTCTTATTTATGCTTGTTTTTAGTCAACGTATTTTCTGACCATCTCGATGAGGTTCTCCACACGGAAGGGCTTCGCCATGAACTCGTCGCAGCCGGCAGCCTTCGCCTCACGGATATTCTCGTCGAAGGCGTAGGCACTCAGGGCGACGACGGGGGTATTGTGCGACACCTCCTTGATGATGCGGGTGGCATCGAGTCCGTTCATGCCCGGCATACGGATGTCCATCAGGATCAAGTCGGGATGCTCGTCCTCGTTTATCTGTACGGCTTCGATACCGTTGTGGGCACGGAGGAGACGATAGCGCTTCTGGAGCACTATCTTTACCAGTTCGTAGTTGCTGTCCTCGTCTTCAGCCACGAGAATGGTCTTCATATTATGTACTGGACGCTCGCTGACGCGGATGGTGCGTACGTTGGTTGAGGTGGTGGTGCTCTCCGTGCTGATACCGCCTACGGTACCTTCGAAGGGCAGGACGAAGGTGAAGGTGCTGCCCTTGCCCACGGTGGAGTCGACGCGGATGGTGCCGCCCAGTTTCTCGACGATGATCTTACAGAGTGCAAGTCCAAGGCCGAAGCCCTGGTTCTGCTCTGCATCACCTGAGACGTAGGTATCGAAGATATGATCCACCAACTCAGGAGCAATACCTGTACCCGTGTCCGTCACGAAGAACTCGATGTTCTGCATCTCGTCGATGAGACGGTAGCCGTAGGTGATCCTGCCGCTGGAGGTATGCTTCAGGGCATTGCTGATAAGGTTGGAAAAAACCTGCGTCAAGCGGTTGGCATCGGTCTTCAACATCGCCGATAATATCGGCTTGTCCCATTCCAGTTTTATCTCTTCTGGACAACGGAACTTGAAGATCTCGGAGATACTCTGACAGAGTTGGTTGAGATCTGTTATATCTTTCTTGATAGCGATATCTCCTGATTCCACACGAGAGAGGTCAAGAATCTCATTGACGAGACTGCCCAGTCGCTGGTTGTTGCTCTCAATGATATGGTAGTATTTCATACGCTCCTGTTCGGAGTCGGTTTCCACAAGGACACGTGAGAAACCCTCGATTGCATTCAAGGGAGTACGGATCTCATGGCTCATATTGGCCAAGAAGAGAGACTTCATCTGACTGGCTTTCTCAGCCTTCTGAGCCTTCTCTTCGTACTCTTTGAGTTTCTTGTTTGCAATTTCGAGTTGTTCTGTTGCCAGTTTCAGCCTTCTGTTTACTTCGGCAAATTTCTGCAGCAGTATCTCTTTCTCACCTTGTTCCATTGGCTATTTGATGCTCTTTCCTTCGATACAAAAGGCTTTTTTTGCTTATTTGGCTACAAAAGTAAGAAAAAAAAATAGAAATGCAAAAAAAAAGAGGTTTTTTTCAACTTCTTTTTGCTTTTTCCCATGCGCCGCTGTTGCTGTGACTTTTCAGATACACCATCCCGCGGAACACATTCAAGTTCATAAAGACGAAGTAGTAAGCGGTATAGAGCAGTTTGTTGCGGTGTCCGTGCTCGCTCAGAATGTAACCCAATAAGGCGGCAAGGTAGAAGAGCAGTTGTAGGATGAGCATGACGGTGAAGAAACATCCCGCCTCCATAGCGACGAGTACAGCGTTGAGGATCAGCAACAGCACCATTGCTATTGGTGTGACGCTCCAACGCAGCACGCGGTGGCTGATATACTGGAAGGCCACCAGAGGCTGACGGAAGGGGTTCAACATCTTACGGAGCCACCAGATGCTTTGCAAACCTCCTGCAGCGATGCGGCGCTTACGCTTCGACTCCTCGTGGATGTCGGCGGAACCGTATTCCAGAGCGTAGGCATCAGGGGCATAGACGATGCGATGGCCTTCGTCGACGACATACATCGACATCATAAAGTCGTCGAGCAGGGCATTGTCGGGCACATCATGACAGAGTGCGGGATCCATGGCGTAGAGTTCACCTGCGGCTCCCATCGTGGAATAGAGTTCGCTGTCCCACTTTTTCAGCGTACTCTCATAGCGCCAGTAGAGTCCTTCGCCTTCGGCAGCCATCTCACCAGCCTTCCGGGCTGCGACGCGTTTCTCACCGCTGACGCAACCCACAGTCTTGTCCATGAACAGACGTGCAATCTCCTTCATGGCACCGCTGTTGATCATGGTGTTGGCATCGGTAAAGGCCACATATTGGGTCTTGATCTCGCGCAGGCCGTGTTTCAGGGCTGCGGTCTTACCGCGCCGTTCCGGACTGTACACGACATCAACTTCAGGGTAGGCAGCCAACAGTTCGTTGGTACGGTCGGTGCTGCCGTCAGTCACCCACATCACCCTGAACTTATCCTTCGGATAGTCCAGGGCGCGGGTGTTCTGCATTTTCTCTGCCACGACGTCCTGTTCGTTGTAAGCGCAGATCATAAGTGTCATCGTGGGCAGTTCGTCATCCGTTGGCATCGGGGTAGGAGTGGGCCTTCCCTTTACGAGCCGCTTGATGCGGATGATGAGCCACAGCAGCATTCCATAGCCTAAATAGGTATAGAACACGATGAACAGACAAATCCAAAACAGAACCTTCAGCAGCAGCATTTTACTTTTTTTACCTTTTAGGTTGTTTCAATCTCTTCCTGCATGTCGATAAACTGGCGGTCTGCATCATAGAACTCATATTGCAGGAAGGCCAGTTTCTGTGACGGCACGATATGCACACCTAAACCGTACTTCATCTGCCACTTTATCTTCAGGCTGATGGCACCTTTGTTGATATAGGCAGCGACATAGGGGTGTACGTGCAGGTAGAACTTGCGGATTCCAATATTGTTGACCAGACGGTCAATCTTGCTCTCTAACTGATCTGTGAACAGAATGCTGGACTTGATCTTTCCAGATCCGTGACAGGTGGGACATTCCTCTTCGACATTGACATCCATGGCGGGGCGTACCCTTTGGCGGGTGATTTGCATCAGGCCGAACTTCGAGAGTGGCAGGATGTTGTGCTTGGCGCGGTCTTTCTGCATGTTCTTGCACATCCGTTCGTAAAGCATCTGACGGTCTTCTGCCAAATTCATATCCACGAAGTCCACTACGATGATTCCTCCCATATCCCGTAGTCTCAGTTGGCGTGCCAGTTCGTCGGCAGCACCGAGGTTGGTCTCCAAGGCATTGGCCTCTTGTCCGTTGTCCTTCTTTACGCGGGTACCGCTGTTCACATCTACTACGTGCATCGCCTCTGTGTGCTCAATGATGAGATAGGCGCCATGCTTGTAGTTGACGGTCTTGCCGAATCCTGACTTGAGTTGCTTGGTGACGTTGAAGTTGTCGAAGATAGGCACCGTGCCCTTGTAGAGTTTCACGATGTCCTTCTTCTCCGGGGCAATCAGTCCGACATATTCACTCACTTGGTGATACATGTCGTCGTCGTTGATGTGAATGCCGTCGTAGGTGGGATTGAACAGGTCGCGCAGCAATGCGACAGCCCGACTCTGTTCCTCAAAGCACAGTTGCGGACGCTCTGTGGTCTTCTGTACCTTGGTAATGGTGTCTTCCCAGCGTTTCAGCAGGATCTTCAACTCGGCATCAAGTTCGGCAGCGCGTTTGCCTTCTGCCACCGTACGTACGATGACGCCGAAGTTCTTGGGCTTGATGCTCTGGATGAGTTGTTTCAGGCGGCTTCGTTCCTCGCCTTTCTTGATTTTTGTCGATACGGAAACACTATCCTCAAAGGGCATCAGGACCAGATAGCGCCCGGCAAAACTGAGTTCGCATGTCAGTCGGGGGCCTTTGGTGTTGATGGGTTCCTTTACTATCTGCACCAGCACTTCCTGACCAACCTTCAATGTGTTGGCAATACTGCCGTCTTTCTTCAGGATCGGTTGGATGGTGGCCTTCTGGATGGGATAGAGTTTCTTCCGGTCGCTCGCTACCTGTTTAAGGTATTTCTCGTAGGAGCAGAATTGAGAGCCCAGATCAAGATAGTGCAGGAATGCCACGCGTTCTGCGCCGACATCGACAAAACAGGCGTTCAGTCCGGGCATCAGTTTCTTCACCTTTGCCACGTAGATGTTGCCTACCGAGAACGAGGCCGTGCGCTGCTCCTTCTGGTATTCCACCAGCGTCTTGTCTTCGAGCAGGGCAATGGAGATGTCCTTCGGTTGCACATCAATGATTACTTCGCTTGTCATTTGTCGTTACTTTTTCTTGACGGGGTTAATAACTCAAAAAGGGTGTGTCGCAATCCTTCTTGGATTTGCTGGCACACTCCTTTCATTCTTTTGCTGCGTGCAATCGCCTCGCTTACTTGCTCTTATGGCGATTCTTGCGCAGTCTCTTCTTACGCTTGTGAGTAGCCATCTTGTGGCCCTTTTTCTTTTTTCCGTTTGGCATAATTAAAAAACTTATTTAAATGTTATTACTTCATTCTTGATATGAAACTCTTCGAGGGCTTGAATGCGGGGAAGTCGTGTGCCTCGATGACCATTGTCGTGTTCTTGGAGATGTTACGGGCGGTCTTGGCGGCGCGATGCTTCACGGTGAATGTACCGAATCCGCGCAGATAGACATTTTCCTTATTCTCTGCCAGACTCATGCGGATTTCTTCCATAAATCCCTCTACACAAGCGGCTACATCCTTGTATGGAATGCCGGTCTCCTCTGTAATGCTCTTAATGATCTCTGCCTTTGTCATTTTTCTATCTTTCTATATATATTAATAATGTGTAAACCTATAAATCTTCGATTTTGGACTGCAAAGTTACTAATTTTCAGTCTATTACCGAAATATTTCTCGATTTTTTTGCGAAATTTATTAAATTTGATGTCTTATTTCCCTCTTTTTTGTATCTTTGCAGCAGAAAAAGAGGAAAATTATGTATGAAACAGAATAAATTATCCATCGCGGCAGTTGTCATCTGCGGAATGCTTCTTGTCAGCAGTTGTCTCGGAGGTCAACAGCAGCCCCGGGCCTATTCGTCCGAACTCACCAGTGCAGATAGTGTCGCTATCCGGATGGGTGACTACAAACTGATAATGTATCACAGCGATCGTCTGGGTTTCGATATCAATTATCCCTCTTTCCTGGTGCATCAGGACTTGCCAGAAGAGGTTGGGATGCAGGAGATATTTATGATGGACGATGTGTCGCTGTCAGTGATGGTTGACTCATTGGAAGGTATGATGCGTAGTTCTGGACAGATGATGATGGGTATGGGTGCCGAACTCCTGGAGGTAGGCGATGACTACAGCATCCATCAGGGAACTGACGACAAGTGGGAGTACTATGGTAAGGTCATCGACAGCGATACGCTGCGTCAGGTCACTGTCATGCTCCGCTATTATCCGGAACATGCCGATGCCGTTGAACTCCTGAAAGAGTGGGTAAGAGGCTTTGAAGTGAAATAAATAACAAATCCCGGCAATCGCCGGGATTTGTTATTTACAAGGGATTTTGTCAATTCTCTTTTGATGGCGTCCGCCTTCGAACTCGGTGGTGAAGTACTCGTCCATGATGGCACGAGCCGTATCTTCGTCGATGAAGCGTCCGGGCATCACTAGCACGTTGGCATTGTTGTGCTGACGAATCAGGTGGGCAATCTCAGGTATCCAACAGAGACCTGCACGGATGCTCTGATGCTTGTTCAGCGTCATGTTGATGCCTTCGCCGCTGCCACAGATGGCGATACCTGGGAACACCTCGCCTTTCTCGATACCCTCAGCCAAAGCGTGACCGAAGTCCGAGTAGTCGCACGAATCCTCAGTATAGGTGCCGTAGTCTTTATAATCGTATCCCTTCTCCTCGAGATACTTCTTTACGAATTGTTTTAAGGCATAGCCAGCATGGTCACTGGCAATTCCGATAGTCTTTATTTCCATCGTCTTATCCTATGTACTGCATGATGATATCTACAATCTCATCTTCTGTCTTACCATCGGCAGAGATGACTATGTCATAGTTACGAGTGTCATAGCGCGACGACTTGGTGAATTTCTTGACATAGTTCTCACGCATTTTATCCACCTTCTCTATTGTTTTGCGGGCTTCGTCCTCGGTCATGTTCTGTTTGCGCATCACACGCTCTACACGGAACGGCATAGAGGCCTGGATGAGAATGCTCAGGCGGTTGGGATGATTACGGAACACGTAGAAACCTGTACGACCAGCCACGATGCACGACTCGTTGTCTGCAATATGGCTGAAGATTTCTGTCTCCACCTTGTACATGTCGTCGGTGGTCACCAAGTGGAACACATCCATAGGAGGATGGGGCACGCTGTTTATCTCGCCCATTCTTTCTCCCATATAGATGGCTGAGTTCAGCAACTCGCGCCACCAGGAACTGTTGCCACCCTTCACCTTCTCCACCTCTTCGGCACTAATATTGAACTTACTCTTCAGTTCGTTAATGAGCCATTTGTCGTAGAAGGTTACGCCCAATTTTTCTGCCAACTTGCGGCCTATAGTGCGACCGCCACTACCCAACTCACGATTGATAGTAATGATAAATTTTTCGTTTTTGTTCATAATTTATAATATTAATGTTCATTGATTTGTTGTGGCGGTCGCTCAGACACTCGTTTCTTGACTCAGATGATCAAGCAAGTAGTTTCTTAACTTGTTCGTAAACGTTCTGACCGGTGAAGCCGAGTTTCTCGTCGAGCACTTTGTAAGGGGCAGAGAAACCGAAACTCTCGAGACCCCATACGGTACCGTCGGCACCAACCAGACCTTCAAGGTTCACGGGCAGACCAGCGGTCAGGCCAAACTTCTTCTTTCCACAGGGTAACACGCTCTGCTGATACTCCTTGCTCTGGCTGCGGAACAGGCCCTCAGAAGGAACGCTGACGATGCGAACCTTCACGCCGTCCTCACGGAGCAACTTAGCACCAGCCTCGAGGGTAGAAACCTCAGAACCTGAAGCAAGCAGGATTACATCGTAATTCTCATCAGAGCCAGCAACGATGTATGCATCTTTCTCGGCTTGGTTGTAGTCGTTGCCCTCAGGCAGCATCTCAATGTTCTGACGAGAGAAGATGAGTGCGGTAGGTGTATCGACATTCTCCATAGCCATGCGCCAGCAGACGGTGGTCTCCTCAGCATCGGCAGGACGAACTACGAGTACGGAGTTCTTGCCATGGTGGTTCTTCAGTTTCTCCATCAGACGGATCTGTGCCTCCTGCTCAACGGGCTCGTGGGTAGGCCCATCCTCGCCTACGCGGAATGCGTCGTGGGTCCAGATGAACTTCACGGGCAGTTCCATGAGGGCAGCCATACGAACGGCGGGCTTCATGTAGTCAGAGAATACGAAGAAGGTACCGCAAGCGGGGATCACACCACCGTGCAAAGCCATACCGATACAACAGCAAGCCATCGTTAACTCAGCCACGCCAGCCTCGAAGAAGGCACCGCTGAAGTCACCACGAACCATATCCTTGGTCTTTTTGAGGAAGCCGTTGGTGTTGTCAGAGTTCGACAAGTCGGCAGAAGCACAAATCATGTTGGGTACCTGCTCAGCGAGTTGCCCCAGAACAGTAGCCGATGCATTACGTGTGGCGCAACCTGCCTTCTGCTCTACCTTACTCCAGTCAATCTTCGGAGCCTTACCGCTGAACCACTCCTTCATCTGCTCAGCCTTCTCAGGATTAGCCTTAGCCCATGCTTCCTTAGC
>JAFWTK010000312.1 GCA_017518935.1 Prevotella sp. | reverse complement strand
CCGTCACACCTGTGGTGAAGGCAAGACTGATTGCAATCAATAAAAGAAATCTTTTCATCTTAGTAGTTTATTTTTAGTTAATTTTATCACTAAATAATACCATTTTGGTGCAAAGATACGAAATATTTCTAAAGAAAAGCATTTTCGTGCGTTTTTTTTTGTCTCATTAATGAAAAAAGTATATCTTTGCGATGAACTAATGAATAATTATGATGAAAACTAAGGAAATAAGAATATTGCTGGTCTTGTTGATGACAGCATTCCTCATGCCGCCAGCATGGGCGCAAACGACTGTGACCAAGGAAGCCAAAAAACAGGCCAAGACTTTGAAGAAGGAGGGTTGGACTGTGAATGATGGCGAGAAGGACCTGGAACAGCAAGTTACTGATTTGCTGAGTTATACAACTGATTCTCTCTATATTGTTGAGTCTGCTATACAGAAGTCTAAGACCTATCATCTGGGCTATACCAGTGCTCATGCCAAGGCCCTGAGGGGCATTGCTGGCAGACTGAATACCCTGATTGCCACAGAGACGAGTGTTGTTCAGACAAACCTGCAGAGCGGCGAGGGCGGAATAGAGAGTCAACAAGCCCTCAGCAACCGTATCAAGAGCGTTTCTCAGGAGACACTCTCTGATGCCTTCCCTGTGATGGTCATTTCACGACAATTGCCAGACGGCACTTGTGAAGTACAAGTCCATCTGGCAATTGCTATCCCGGAAACAGCAGAGTAGGGGATTACCCTTCTGCTTCTGTCTCAAAGTAATTCTCCAGTTCCGTCTTGGCGCTGCCTGCCTCGTTGGGCAGGTCACGGATGATACGACCCTTCTCCAACAGGGCGATACGCGTGGAGATGTCGATGGTGTGGGCCAGGTTGTGACTGGAGATAAGCAGTGTGGCGTGGTTGTCCTTGGCATAATTGGTGAGCACATGTTTCAACACATTCTGTGACGACGGGTCGAGGAAGTTGAAAGGCTCATCGAGGATCACCAGTTTCGGGGTCATAAACAGGGCGGCGATGATGCCCACCTTCTGTTTGTTACCTGCAGAGAGGTTACGGATGAGTTTCTTCTGTCCGAAGATCTCGTCACTGGCCAGTCGCTCGTAGGGCTTCAGACGTTCTTCTACTTCTTCCTGAGTGATATTATTCACCTTGCCAAGGAAGGCAAAATACTCCTCTGGGGTCAGGAAGTCAATGAGGAAGCCTTCATCGACGTAGGCTCCCGTCTGGTTCTTCCATTCCTCGCTCTCAGCGGGGTTGATGCCGCCAATGCTCACAGAACCTTCATCGGGCTTCAACAGATCGAGGATCATACGGAAGAGCGTGGTCTTTCCGGCTCCGTTATTACCTACGAGACCGAGGATATCCCCATCGTTGACAGTGAACTCGGGGATGTCGCATGCGATGGTCTCGCCAAATGCCTTCTTTAAATTGTCAATCTTTATCATAACTTTACACAATACCTTTTCCGTGGCAATTCTTGAATTTCTTGCCTGAGCCGCAGGGACAGGGATCATTACGGCCGGGCAGTTTGTCCTTGATGATAGGCGTCCTGGGCTGCTGGGCACGGGTGTCGTTCTGGGCTGCGGCCTGCTGGTTGCGGTCGACGAGTTGTTCCTCACCGATGTTCTGTTTGCTCTCCGTATATTGCTGGCGCTGGGTGCGTTGCTCAGGAGCAGCCTCCTGCACCTGTTGCATCTCCGGAATCTGGGCACGGGTCAGAATAGAGGTGATACGGTTGTACATCTCATTGATCATCGCATCCCATACCTTGGCACTTTCCAGTTTGAAGATCAGCAACGGGTCTTTCTGCTCGTACGAGGCATTCTGTACGGAGTGTTTCAGTTCGTCGAGTTGGCGGAGGTTCTCCTTCCAGGAGTCATCGATGATGTGAAGCAGGATAGCCTTTTCAAACTCCTTCACCACACTCTTGGACTCTGTTTCATAAGCCTCCTTCAGGTTACAGGGGATGTTGAACATCCTGCGCCCGTCTGTCAGGGGTACCATGATACGCTCGTACATGTGGCCTTGGTTCTCGTAGACGGTCTTGATGATGGGCTGAGCCACGGTCTGCACCTTTTCCATCCTGCGGTTGAAGTTGCCGATGGCAGCCTGGAAGGCGTTCTCGGTCAGTACCTCACGCGGTTGGTTGATGAACTCGTCGCTGGTGAAAGGCACCTCCATCGAGAGGATGTGCAGAAACTCTTCCTTGCAACCGTCATAGTCATTGTTTTCAATAATGTAGACCACACGGTCCCAGATGATATTCGCAATATCCATGCCGATACGTTCTCCCATGAGGGCGTGACGACGCTTCTCGTAGATGACGGTACGCTGCTTGTTCATCACGTCATCATACTCGATCAGGCGCTTACGGATACCGAAGTTGTTCTCCTCCACCTTCTTCTGGGCGCGCTCAATACTCTTCGAGATCATCGGTGACTCAATCATCTCACCGTCCTTGAAGCCTAAACGGTCCATCACAGAGGCGATACGCTCAGAGGCGAAGAGGCGCATCAGTTTGTCTTCGAGGGATACGTAGAAGACGGAACTTCCTGGGTCTCCCTGACGACCGGCACGACCTCTTAACTGTCTGTCCACACGACGGCTCTCATGCCGTTCTGTACCGATGATGGCCAGACCACCGGCTGCCTTGACCTCAGGTGAGAGTTTGATATCGGTACCACGACCGGCCATGTTGGTGGCGATGGTCACGGCACCTTTGCCGTTGGTACTCTGACCGGCCAATGCCACGATGTCTGCCTCCTTCTGATGCAGTTTGGCGTTCAGTACCTGATGGGGAATGCCCTCACGCTTACCTGTCTCTGGATTCACATACATATCGAGCATACGACTGAGCAATTCTGAGATTTCAACTGATGTCGTACCAATCAACGTAGGACGGCCTTCGTTGCGCATCTTCACGATCTCCTCAATCACGGCACGGTATTTTTCGCGGGCGGTCTTGTACACACGGTCATCCTGGTCGTTACGGATCACAGGACGGTTGGTGGGAATCTCCACTACGTCGAGTTTGTAGATATCCCAGAACTCACCGGCCTCCGTCGAAGCGGTACCGGTCATACCTGCGAGTTTATGGT
>JAFWTK010000037.1 GCA_017518935.1 Prevotella sp. | reverse complement strand
CGTGGGGACAGGTACCTGAGTCAAGTAGCCGTGGGGACAGGTACCTGAGTCATAGCAGCCAGATAGCCGTGGGGACAGGTACCTGAGTCATAGCAGCCCAAGCCACCAATGGCAGAAGCATTGTCACAAGGGTAAATAGTAGCACAGAGGTTCCTGACCCCGCTGTGTTTTCGGGGTCGGTTCTGGTGATCATTTCAAGGAATCACGGGGTCGGTTCTCCTGATCACTTATCAAGATAAATGAAATGAGAATGAAAACAGTAATGAATCATAGTCAAGACGGCGGGCTCC
Source organism: Prevotella sp. (assembly GCA_017518935.1). Lineage (GTDB taxonomy): Bacteria > Bacteroidota > Bacteroidia > Bacteroidales > Bacteroidaceae > Prevotella. Next base: position 16,855 of record JAFWTK010000037.1, on the reverse strand, counting down.
TGAAAATGATCAGAAGAACCGACCCCGTGATTCTGTGATTCTGACGACCCCGTGATTCTGGCGAAGCCAATATTTGCATCATGCTGCCGCCCAGCCGTAGCCTTGAACTGCCATATCTATAAAATGATTCAACAAGAGATTCGTTTTGTCTGTGAAGGAGATGCGGTCATAACTCTCCGGTAAATCCTCATTGAGCGAAACCTGAATGAGTGAAAGCACCTTCTTGCGAGGCTGCTCATCTTTATACCAGTCAACTACCATCACGTTTTCTTTTTCTGCCATCAGTTTCTGATAGAGGTTCTTGGCAGCCAGTTTCACCTTCTGCTCTTCTGCCTTCGTCAGTTTCTTGCCTTGAATCAGCAGATCATAGATTTCAAGTTCTTCCTCTTCCAGTCCCATATCGGTAGAGCGTGACTGCTCCTTTTTCAGTTCCTCTATCAACTGCAACAGTCTTTCGTAATAGTCCTCATTCTCACTGCCACCAGCATTATAGCGGTCAATGATACTCTTATAGCGTTGTGAGAACAGCACTCTTGTACAATTCTTATCAATGAGTTGCTGCAATACCTTTTCGATAAATATCCGAAGGTCTTCAATCTCCAAGGCCTTATAAGGTGTCGTGCTGATTTCTTTGCGTACGGAGTCGATATCTATTTTACTCAGGTCAATCACCTTGCCCTGATGAATCACCCAGTCTGCATCATCACACACTCTGTCGCTCGAAGAGACACTCTGGTCTAACTTCTTAGCCATTCTGGCCTTTGCCCTATCCAGTTTCTCATCATCCACCTGATTACAGAATAGGCCATACAGATACACGAGCGGCTTAAACTTATCGTTTTGCCATCCACGTTCAAAGATCTCAGGTTTGCTGGCATCATAGAGGTTCATCAAGAGATTGCCCAAAACCTTGAAGCGATCCTTCCACTCATCTTTCTCCAAGATACGGTCATAAGCCTTTCGCAACATCTCCAGTCTGACGAGCGTATCTGCTTCTGCGATGATATCGTCCAGATTGATTCCCAACTGCAATAGGAACACCTCGCATTCCAGAATACAGTTGTCTATGTTGGTAATGAGTTGTTCAATATTCTTGGCAGGATAGTCGTTGCCCTCGCCACTTGAAGCATAGTCACTCAGGGCCTGCTGCATATACTTGAACACATTGACATAGTCCACGATGATGCCGCATGTCTTCCCTGGGAACACACGATTGGCACGGGCGATGGCCTGCATCAGCGTATGGCCCTTCATGGGTTTGTCGAGATAAAGTGTTGAGAGTGATGGCACATCAAAGCCTGTGAGCCACATGGCGCAGACAAAGACCAGACTCAGATTATCATCCTTATCCTTAAAACGGTCTTCGATATCTTTTCCATCAGATGTGATATCGTTCATCTTCTTCCGATGGATGGTGATGTCAAGACCCTGCCTCTGGAACTTCTCCGTCTCGTCTGCTTCCTCGCTGATAACCACAGCCATCTCCACACGATCCATATAGTTCAGGATTCTCGACAGATTGGCCCTTCCCTCCATCGTCGGCTCACTATTGCGCTGTTTGATGATTTGCTTCTTCTCTTCCTCCCAATAGTGCTGTACCTTATTGTACATCTTGACAGCCGTATATTTATCCACGCTTACCACCATACCCTTGCCGAGAAATCCCCTTCGGGGGAAATGATGGGCGATATCCTTGGCTATCTTACCCAGACGCTCCTCGCGTTTGATGACCTCGATAATCCGCGAAGAACTGTTTTCAAGCAACTCCTGTTCCCTGTCGTTGAGTCCCTCGTCTTCCACGATCTCTGCCACATCCGTATCCAGCCAGTCGTTGGTAAGTCCCACCTCCGGCACTCTGCGGCTATAGAACAGCGGAACGGTAGAGCCGTCGTCGATGGCCTGCGCAAAATTATACTCTGAAACATAGTTGCCAAACCACTGGTTCGTCAGTCGTTTGCTGCCCAACAGCGGTGTACCCGTAAAGGCGATATAGTTGGCATTGGGCAGACCCGTATGCATATTCTCCGCCAGGTTCTTATATTGCGTGCGATGGGCTTCATCCACCAAGACAAAGATGTCGCTGCGTTCCGAGAGAATGGGATATTTTTTGTTCTTATCGTACTGGAACTTATGGATCAGCGTAAACAGCATGGGTTTGTTACTCATCAGGTATTCACGCAGTTGTGACGAGTTCTTGGGCTGGCACTCCTCCTTCTCGCCAATCACCTCGGAGCGCACAAAGGTCTTGTGTATCTGCGTATCCAGATCGTCTCTGTCTGTCACGATTAGGAAGGTGAAGTTACCATGCAGTTTGCGCCTCACCTTTCTCACGAACATCACCATCGAATAACTTTTTCCCGAGCCTTGCGTATGCCAGAACACACCCAGTTTACCATCCAGATTCTCGCGGTTCTCCACATTCTTCATCAGATTGTTCACACCTAAGTATTGGTGGTTCTTGGCGATAATCTTGATGCGTTTGTTATCGAAGAAGATGAAGTTCTCGATATAGTCCAGCAGCCGCTCCTTCCTGAACAAGCCGTCTATCAATATCTGAATGGAGAGTCCGTGCTCTGATATCTGTTCCCTGTCTAATTGCTCCTTCTCATCATTGGCGCGCAGCCACTCAAAGAAGAACTCATAGCCTGCGTTCCAGGCACCTATTTTGGTTTGCAGTCCATTCGACAAGACGCATATCTGGTTCAATGCAAAGATGTTGGGAATCTCCTCGCGATAGGTAACAAGATTCTTATTGTAGGATTCCTCCACCTTAACGGTAGAGTTTTTCAATTCGATGAAGACCACAGGCAGGCCATTCACAAACAGCAGCACATCAGGACGGCGATAGCGGTAGTGTCCCTTTATCCACATCTGATTCACGCAGTGGAAGTCATTATTGCCTACGTTGTCATAGTCTATCAGTTTGACGATTTCGAAGTCGTCACCCTTCTCATTCCGGGTATCTACCTTATAGCCATTACGCAACTGGTTGTAGAGGCGATAGTTGGTATCCACCATATCAGTGCCGCTAAAATCACGTCGATACTCATTCACAATCCTGTCTATGACAGCAGCATCCACCTGCGGATTGATACGCCTCAGGGCCTTACGGAACACTTCCGGCAGGATGCATTCCTTCACGCTGCTGCGACCCGTCTCGCCCACATCGTCCTGTTTCTCTACGCTTGGATCGCACGCTATGCGCTTCCAACCGTATTCCGGCTGCGATAAACGATTACATATCGCCTGCTCAATATCGTCTTCACTGATAAAGGATTTCATAGGCACTACTTTTTCAATAATTTCCAGTAACCAGTCTTGTCACTTCCTTCTCTTACGATAATACCGAGGTCGCGGAACTTCTTTAATTGTTTCTCAACCCCACGCTTGCTCAATCCGATCTGTTCTGCTATGTTTTCAGCAGATAAGGATGGATTGGATGCCAAAAGCAGTAAGACCTTTCTTTCGTTTACACCGAACTTTACACCGAACTTTACACCGAACTCTTTCCCGAACTTTGCATCGAACTCGTCTTCAATATTTGGCAACGGTTCACCCTGATGCTCTTTCAGGGTCTTATAGATTTCGTTCAGCATGAAATCAATAAAAGGCCCTGACTGCCCGGCATTACTGCTGGCAGTAATGGCATCATAATACTGTTGCTGGTTGGCATATACCATATTCTCTACAGGCAGATGTTCGAACAGCGGATGCAGCTTGCCTAATATCAGCGACTGCCAAAGTCGTCCCATACGTCCATTGCCATCGATAAAGGGATGGATAAACTCAAACTCGAAATGGAACACGCAGGAACGGATGAGCAGATGATCCTTGGAATGTTTCAGCCAATTGAAGAGATCTCCCATCAGCATGGGTACTCTGTCTGCTGGTGGAGCAAGATGTACTAAGCCTTTCTCCCCAAACACGCCTACGCCACCTCTACGATAGTACCCTGCATCGTCCACCAGAGCCTCCATCATCACACCATGTGCCTTTAGCAGGTCTTTCTCCTTAAAGGCATCAAGCGTGGGATATAACTCATAAGTCTTTATGGCATTCTTCACCTCCTGGATCTGACGGATTGGAGCCACCACATTCTTACCATCAATGATGTCGCGCACCTCATCCTCCGTAAGTGTATTACCCTCTATGGCCAATGAGGAGTGAATGGTCTTGATGCGGTTCGCCTTACGCAGACGCAGCCCGTCTTCCTGTTCCAGACGGATGGCGTAGCGCTCTATCTGTGCAGATATCTCCGCTATCAGATTGATGGCTTCTGCACTTACCGTAAATGGTGGTATATATGATGGTTCTTTGCTCATAATCGTGCTGTTATACGTTCACTTCGAGTTTACCTGACATCAAGCGAGGGAGTAATAGGTCACGTTGGCGAGAGAGATTCTCGTTTTCTGTATTTAGTTTGTTTATCATTTGAATCATTGGCTTAACGTTGGCCACATATCTGTCTATTTCTACTTTTGGTGGCAACAAGACTTTTATATTCTTAAGAGCCTGTGGCCTTAAGTGCAAAACATTTGCACCATTAGCAAACTGCGAGATATATTTCGACACATTTTCCCAACGGAACATAGCATACAGATAAACATTATCTATATATGAGGTAAGTTTTATAAGATCCGCACTAATCACACTTTGTGTTGATATATTAGGAATCAAAGCAACTGATCCAACGGTCCTACGATCCTGGGTCATATCTGTAACACCCATTACCAAATCACCCTCAACCACTATTTGTTCTTTCTTATACTTACCATTATATTTTTTTGTTCCATCTAAGCGAAAACCGCCGAAAGCTTGGATATTCTTCAAATTAATCAGATCGCGCCCTTCTTCGCATTCTATTTCCTCAGAAGAATAAGATAGACCACGAGATATATTAACAAAATCCGTAATTCTAACCTCTTTCGCGTCATCCTTGATTTTATGATAGGCAAACCACTCCTTATAAAGATTCTCTGCCATTTGCTCCAACAGGCGAATCCTCCGCGTGTTGTTCTCTATCAGATTGTCATAGGCAGATAGAATAGAAGTGATTTTACACAAAATGCAATATGAATCAGGTACCGGTATCTTCATTTTTCGAAGAAAAGACAAAGAAACAAAAGGTTGTCCCGTCCCCTGTAATTTCGAATAAATAAGATTCTGTCCTATACTACTTGATAAATAATAATGAAGCCATTTTGCCTTATACTCTTCGCCTATTTTGAACAAAGCCAAATTCTTGATTGCATAATCTGGGTTATTAGAAACAAGATATGTTTTTCCTAATCCATTGCCAATCATTGACATAAGAACATCCCACTTCTCAACCTTACTTCTTTCATTTATATGATTATAATCTTTCTCAGAAATAAAATAAGCCTCAGAGAAGTCTATACCAGTATTGTTGATATGTTTAGCTGTAATCAATTTATAACCATTATCAACTTTTTGGGGAGTATCATGAGTCCCATCACGCACAGAATCACAAAACTCATCAAGTCTTAACATATTCAATTTCATATTCCTACCCCTCCCCATACAGTTCTTTATTCTCATCACATTGTCTACGCGTTGCGTAGACAATTTCTTCTTCTGAAAAAGTCTCCGCACCGCGTATACAATGTCTGAGTTTCTTCTCTCCCCATCCATTACCGTATCTCTCAGATAATTTGATAGAAAGATTAATAACAACTTGCTTGCCATATTCCGCACGCTTATTATATAGGACATCTTCTTTGATGCGCTTACCAACATACCAGTTTGTCAAACAGGCCTCAGTATTGGCATAGGTCGCCATCCTACCCCGTGCACCATCGATAATCTGGCATACATCGTTGTAAAGTTGAGTCTCTTGTTGCGGTTCTATATATTTTATTTCGCTCATTATCACAAACAATTATTAAATATCACTTAATCCTCCCCAAACAGTTCCTTCATGTTCTTGTCAATCTCTGCCTGCAACTTCAGGGCTTCGGCATTGAGTTGTGAGAACTCAGAGTGCAATCCTCGCATGGTATCAGCAAACTCCTGCTCTGTCATACCATCATCCTCAATAACAACACCCACATAGCGACCTGCATTCAGCGAATAGTCCTGGTCTTTGATACCGTCTTCACCATCGAGTTTAGCCACCTTGCAGAGACCTATCACATCCTGATACTTACCCTCGGGCCAACGTTCCAAGAGCCAATCAACCTGGTCTTGTTTGCCTGCGGCCTTGTATTCCTCTACGAGTGCCCAGAAACTATCTGAATCTCCCTCATAAAGTCGGCTGATGATACCGAGGTTCTTAACTTGTTCCTCAGAGAACTTACGATGCGCACGATCTACCTGCGTAAAGATGTTGCGGGCATCGATAAAGAGGATTTCATCTTTGTTGGGGCGCTGCTTGTTGAAAAACCACAGTGTGGCAGGCAGCGTCACCGTAGAGAACATATTTGAGGGCAGCGTCACCATCTGACTGATAATGCCATCCTCAATCATCTTCTTGCGGATTTCCAACTCAGATCCTCCGGCATCGCTGGCAGAGTTAGCCATCACCAAGGCAGCCTTACCATTTTTATTGAGGGCTGTGGCAAAATAGCCTATCCAGAGATAGTTGGCATTGGGTACCGTCTCTTTCTTGTCGCTGGCTTTCTTCGCTGACTTGGTCTTGTTGCGAGGCACACCATAAGTGTTGAAGCGTTTGTCCTCAATCACCCTGTCGAGTACCACCTCATCCACATTAAATGGCGGATTAGCCATCACATAGTCGAATGCTTCAAAAGCATTGTAGGGGTCGCTATAAAAGGAATTGGCTTCTGTAATCTCACCTCGCACATTGTTCAGCAAGAGGTTCATCTTGGCGAGTTTCACCGTATCAGGCTCTTTCTCCACACCATAACAACGGAAGCGCATCATGTCTTGGCTCGACGCATTATGACGGTGCATATAGCGGGCAGCCTGCACAAACATACCACCTGATCCGCAGGCAGGGTCTAAGAATTTCTTGTCGCCAGTAGTGGGCTGCAACACCTCCACCATATATTGTACGACGCTGGCAGGGGTATAGAAGGTTCCGCCACCCTGACCTTCGGCAAGGGCGAAGTTGCCAAGGAAATATTCGTAGATCTCGCCAAAGAGGTCGATACTGATGTCTTCGGGGATATCCTTGAACACACGGACTATACGGCTCAGCAACTCAGGTTCCTCTTCTGGCACCAACTGACCGTACACCTCCTTAGGCAGCACACCCTCCATCTTAGGATTCTCCTGCTCGATAGTTTCCATCGCCTTCTTCACCAGCACTGCCTTATGGGCATCGTCAGGCGCATTGTTGATAGTATCGTAATAGGCACATTCAGGCAGGAAGAAGCCGCATTTCTCGATGGCAATATCCTTGTACTCCCTTTCCATACGGGTACCTTTGTACTGCTGGTACTCAGCATCGATCTCCTGTTTGTGCTGTTTGAAGAGGATGTCCGCATAGCGGAGGAAGATCAGCCCCAGGATGGGCTGACCGTATTTGTTCGCTGCCAGATGTGCTCCTGCACGCAGCATATCAGCCGAGTGCCACAGATTATCTTTCAGCGTCTTGAGTTCTATATCAGTCATATTTATTAGTTTATAGGTGCAAAGATAGCAATTTTCTTTGAAAGTCGTGCAAAGATGAGCGATTTTTATTTTAATTTGATGATATCGCTCCACCTTGTGGTGGGGTTTTTGCTTTTGAAGTCGTGCTTGATGGCGTTGGCGAAGACATCAGCCTCTACGTGTTTGCCGTTTTTCTGGGTGTACTGCTGGGCGCCGATGACGATGGTTTCGGTGCCGTAGCGTTTGTTGATGCGGTCTACCACCTTGTCGAGTTGCCGGAACTTCTGGATGTGTTCGGCATCGAGGTCGAAGAGATCCTGCTGCAAAGGGCTGTCGGGTGTGATGCCAAGGACGATGACACCCGCCCGCTTGTAGAGGTAGCCCTGGTGGTAGATGCCTTTCAGCACCTCCTTCGCCGCCTTCACGATGTGGATGGTGGAACTGCTTGGCGTGACAAGCCGCCGTTCCTCGTATCGCCAGCACTGGGGCAGGTCTTCGCGGAAGGGATTGGTGGAGAGGAACACCCCGACGACGGTAGCCACCGTGCCCTGCTTTCTGAGTTTCTCAGCACAGCGGCTGGCATAGTTCGACACGTGGGTATTCAGCGTGTCGAGGTCGGCAATCATCCCGTTGAAACTGCGACTGGTGCAGATACTTTTCTTCTTCGTCAGTTCCTCATTCGGCACCACATCCTCGCCGTTGAGTTCCTGCCAGGTGCGCAGGATATTGATGTTGTTGAAGGTCATCCGCACCCAGTCCTTGTGGTGGATGGCGAAGTCGTAGGCAGTGCGGCATCCAAGGGCCTGCAACTTGGCGGCATACCGTCTGCCGATGCCCCAGACATCCTCAACGGGGAGCCATTTCAGGGCGGCAATGCGGTTCGCGTCGTTGTCGATGAGGCAGCAGTGGCGATACACCTCAAACTTTTTCGCTAATTTGGCGGCGATCTTGGCAAGGGTCTTGTTGGGAGCCAGTCCGATACTGACGGGCATCCCCACCGATCGCCAGATGCGCTGGTGCAGGTGTTCGCCCCAGTGTTGGAGTGTGCCGTGCTGGATGCCGTCGAGATAGACAAAGCACTCGTCGATGCTGTATCGGAAATAGGCGGGTGCCTCCTTGCTGATGATACTTACCACCCGTGAGGTCAGTTCGCCGTAGAGTTCGTAGTTGGAAGAGAAGACTGCGATTTTGGCGTTCGGGAACTGCTGTTCCATCTGGAAATAAGGCATTCCTTCCTTCACGCCGAGGGCCTTTGCCTCGTTGCTGCGGGCCACCACACAACCGTCGTTGTTCGACAGCACCACCACGGGCTTTCCCTCCAAGTCAGGACGGAACACCCGCTCGCACGACACGTAGCAGTTATCACAGTCAACAATCCCGTACATCCCTTATTTCCATTTCTTGATGGTGTAGATTACCACGCCCCACAGACGGAAGTCCGTAGTCTCGTCGATGCGGAAGGGACTGAACTTCTTGTTGGCGGCACGCAACTCTATCCAGCCTTCGGCCTTGTGTGTCAGGTCGAGGAACTTCACCGTAAACTCCCTGTCGATAGCGCCTACCACCACATCGCCGTGCTGCGGTTCGATGCTCCTGTCGATGACGGCAATGTCGCCTTTGCAGATGCCGACATCCATCATCGAGTCGCCATCCACTAATGCGTAAAAGGTAGCCTCGGGATTGCGGATCAAGTCGCGGTTAAAGTCGAGGGTTTCGCCCATATAGTCCTCTGCCGGCGACGGGAAGCCCGCCTTGACGGCCTGCGCAAACTGCAATTCCAGTCGCTCTTTGAATTCTCCTTTAATCAGTTTCATATTGTATCCGTTTTGTTCATGTCGCTGCAAAAATACAAAAAGATGTACCATAAGTCGGTACACCCCCAGAAATTTAACTTTATTTTGTACCTAGGTTTTGACTTCGTCGAAACCGCTCACGTTCGACAGTGTTCAAACGGGTTTGACACTGTGCTCACTTAATCGCGGTTTTCCACTTTTCCACTTTTCCACTTTAGACATTTAGTTTTTAAGATTGAAATTTTTGAAGGTTTGATGAGAGTCAACCTATTTTAGGGTTAAAAGTCTACTTTTATGGTACAAATTTATATTAATATTATAATTATTATTATATATAATATAATAATAAAATTTTCCGCTTCGTGAAATCGGAAAATGCAGATGTCCGAAGTGGAAAAGTGGAAAAGTGGAAAAGTGCCGCCATTTTGTGCCTGCAATCATCGGTTTAAATTTATTTAACTAAATTTGCTGACTCAAAATTTGGTGGTTTCATGAAAAATTTGTACCTTTGCAACAAAGTTGCAAAAATGACATAAAGCAACGAAAATTGCGGCATGGCTATGGAGTAAATTTTTCTTAGTGCACGAGATAATTCTGCATGGCCTAGCAGCAAAAACAAGGAAGTAAGGAATAGGTTTTAAGGAATAGGAAATATTTTTACACCCTTAAAATTTATAATTTTATGGCACTTAAGGTAAAGGCAGTAGAAAGACTGCTGAAGTTTGACAAGGAATCGGCGGGCAAGTACCGCTATGTGATGAAGCCGGAGATGTACTCCAGCCTATCCCAGGCGAAGGTCATCAAGGAGGCTGCCCTGCGCAGCGGCGTAAGCCAGGGCGTGATGAAGGCCTGCTGGGATGCAGCCGGTGAGGTCATCAAGGCATGGGCTACGGAAGGCCACTCGGTGGCTCTGCCCGGACTGGGAAGCATGCGCTTCGGACTGCGAAGCAAGGCTGTGGAGAACGTGAACGACGTGAAGACGAGTCTGATCTCGAGCCGCCGCATCATCTTCACCCCCAGCGTGGATCTGAAGGACGAGTTGCAGAACACCACCATCCAGATTACCTGCTACGACCGCAACGGCGAAGAGGTGAAGCGCGTGACCTCTACCTCCGGCGAAGTGGAGGATCCTGAGAACGGCGAAGAGAACCAGAACGGCGGTCAGAACCAGAATCAGGGCGGCAACGGCGGCGGAACCGGAACCATCAACCAAGGCGGAGAAAACGGCGGCAGCGGTGACAATGGTGGCGGTGACGACAACGGTGGAGGCACCCTCAACGAAGGATAATTTCTAATTAAGAATTTAGAATTAAGAATTAAGAGATTATGAAAAAGAAAGGATTCATTGAGATTGCGGTGAAGGTGATAGTAGCCGCGCTCACAGCCTTCCTGACGGCCATCACAACCACCAGTTGCATGGGACACGGGCCTATCTACTAAAGAAAAACTTCCCCCATCGGGAAGTTTTTTTGCATTTTACATTTATCCGCACCGGTATTATTGCATAATTTGGTATAACAATTCAACTATCTGAATACAAAATACCAGAAACGATATGTAATGCAAATAGAGGTAATTAGTATCTTTTAACAAGATAGATTTGGCACTTTGCATTATTTTGTCTATTTTTGCCAAAATTAATCACACGTACTATGCAGATGGAAATTAATCAAATAATAAAGTATATGAAGAAAAAATCATTCATCTTAATTGTTGTGCTCCTTGCGATAGTTTTGGGGGCACAGGCACAGCCAAAGAATATCCATAATGGTCACGAATATGTGGATCTCGGTTTGCCCAGCGGCACGCTTTGGGCTACGATGAACATCGGGGCTGACACTCCCTTGGGGAGTGGCGATTTCTTCGCATGGGGAGAGACAGATCCAAAGTCGAATTATTCTCTTAGCAACTACAAATGGGGAAATGATGCTACAAACTTTACGAAATACAACGACACCGACGGCAAGACTCAACTTGACTTGGAAGACGATGCCGCACATGTGAATTGGGGTGGCGATTGGCATGTACCCACTTATGATCAGATGATGGAACTTCATGATAATTGTGAATTTGTAGTGAATAATGAGGAAAAGTGGATGAAAATAACCGGGCCAAATGGTAATACTTTATATTTCTCGATGAATCTAGGTTTCTATAATGGTACTGTGTATCGTGAAAGCAGAGAGGGTTTGGCTTCTCCGATATGGGCATCAACAACTGGTACATATAATGGTGAACTAGGGGCATATATCGTAAGTACTACAGGATATAAGATCTATACCCTTCAATTTCCCCGCTATATGGGTGTTTGCATACGCCCTGTAATTGACGGAAGTAACATCTCTGAGATACCTGATGGCTGGAAGGTGAACGGAAAAACACCCATCAACGGAAAACTGGCTGTGGAGCGAGGCAGGAAAATAACAGTAACTCCCAAGGTGCCCGCAGGTAAGATAATCAAGAGTATCAAACTCATACCAATCGAATAAAGGCAGGACTGTATGAGATATAAAAGAATAATATGGTTGTTAGTGCTGCTGGTACAACTCGCAACTTTGACGAGCCAAGCACAAACCTCCATCAGCCTCACCGACAACGGCGACGGCACATGGGGGCTGGCTCAGATGCCTGCCTACAACGTGAGGATGGAGGTGGAGTACGAGTCTTCGCAGACTATCGCACTCACCGACAACGGCGACGGCACATGGGGAACGGCTCAGATGCCTGCCTACAACGTGAGGATGGAGGTGGAGTACGAGACTCCGCAAACTATCGACCTCACCGAAGACCTCTACTACGGCACGTGGGAAACGGCTCAGATGCCTGCCTACAACGTGAGGATGGTGGTGGAATATGAGGATCTGATCCCAAAGCCCGGCGATGTCAATTGCGACGGCAGGGTGAACATCGCCGATGTGGTGGCGATCGTGAACTACATTAAGGGAGAGACACCGCCGGTGTTCAACGAGGAAAAAGCAGATGTCAGCGGCAATGGCAGGGTCACAGTTGACGATCTCATGATTATTGTAAATGTAATCATGCTTAACAAATAGTGTTTTTTCGGCAAAGGCAAAAAAACATCAAGAACTGCGAGATTATTTCTTGTATCGCTCGCCCCAGTAGTTGATCATACGCTCCAGGAGTTTCTCTTCTGACGGGGAATGCTGGCCGTGCCAGAGACGTTCATTCATGAGGGCATCGGGCAGATACTGCTGCTGGGTGAAATGACCGGGGAAATCATGGGGGTACTTATAGCCGTCGTGATAGCCCAGTTCCTTCATCAACTCCGTAGGAGCATTGCGGATGGGCAGCGGGACGGGTTGGTTTCCTGTACGACGCACTAGGTCGAGGGCAGCATCAATACCCAGATAGGCGGAGTTACTCTTGGGCGAGGTGGCGAGATAGACAGTGGCCTCTGCCAACGGGATGCGTCCCTCGGGCCAACCGATCTTGTTGACAGCGTCGAAGGCGGCATTGGCCAGAAGCATGGCATTAGGATTAGCCAGACCGATATCCTCCGAGGCGGAGATAACCAGTCGACGGGCAATGAACTTGGGGTCTTCCCCACCCTCTATCATCCTTGCCAACCAGTAGAGGGCAGCATCGGGGTCACTGCCACGGATGCTCTTGATAAAGGCGGAGATGATGTCGTAGTGCATCTCGCCGTCCTTGTCGTAGGCCAGCGGGTTCTGCTGGAGGCGCAGGTTCACCAGTTGGTCGGTGATGACAATCTTTTCTCCACTCTCTGCCTCGACTACAAGTTCCAGAATATTAAGCAGTTTGCGGGCATCGCCTCCACTAAATCTTAATAGTGCGCCCGTCTCTTGCAGTTCGATGTTTTTCTCCTTCAGGATGGCATCCTGCGTCAAAGCCCTGTCGAGCAGTTTCAGCAGATCGTCCTTCTCCAAAGACTTCAGGACATAGAGTTGGCAACGGCTCAGCAACGGACGGATGACCTCGAACGACGGGTTCTCGGTGGTGGCACCAATCAGCGTGACGACACCCTTCTCCACAGCCCCCAACAGAGAGTCCTGCTGTGACTTGGAGAAACGGTGGATCTCATCGATGAACAGGATGGGCGAAGCCTCATTAAAAAACCGTCCCTTCTGCGCCTTCTCAATCACATCACGCACATCTTTCACGCCGCTCGTCACAGCAGAGAGCGTATAAAAAGGCGTTTCCAGTTTGTGGGCAATGATCTGGGCCAGAGTGGTCTTGCCGACCCCCGGCGGTCCCCAGAGGATAAACGAGGAGATGCGTCCTGCGTCGATCATCTTTCGCAGCACGGCTCCCTCACCTACCAAATGTTCCTGTCCGATATAGTCGTCAAGGGTGCGGGGACGCAGTCTTTCAGCCAATGGTTGTACCATATCCAGTGCAAAGATACAAATTAGTTAAGAATTAAGAGTTAAGAATTAAGAAAAAATGCGGACGGCAAAAATTTTTTCACTTTTCACTTTTTTTATTATCTTTGCACACAAATATCTAATTATATATGGCAAGACAAAAACAACAACCCGAGGACAGCAACGCTCTGTCACTGAAATCACTTACAAAGAGTTCCGTTTGGGACGTCCAGGAAAACGACATCATCCGTATGCTTGACGCAGGACTGAAAGATGCTGATGTCAAAGAGAATTTCCGTCATTATGTAGACATCATCCGCTGTGCGTTTGAGATTGTAGAGATTCCGGAAGCCACCCCCGTCATCAAGAAGGCCTATACCAAGCAGGGCTATAAGGTGGGCGACCTGAAGATGGACGAAGAGAACAAGGTAACGTGGGGCCTGCGCAAGAAACCCATCATGCGCGTCACAGACCTGACATACGAAAACATCCGCCACATCTCTGCCGCCAAACTCATCGAGGTGTTAGACCGTAACTTCGGCGGCGGATGGGACTCCCTGTCGCAGTCCATCCAGGACATCATCCTCAGCGGCTTCGACATCTCCACCACCACCCTGCCCAAAGACCGTCTGCACAAGAAGGGCGGCATGTACGAGAAGAAGGTGGAAGACGGCTACGAGGTGCTCGAAGTGGCAAAAGGCAACTGGGTGGAGGCTATCTTCGCCAAACTCAAGCCCCAGCAGGAGAAACTCCGGATGAAGTTCAACGACGAGGACGAACGCGACAATGAGGAAGATGACGAGGATGCCGACGTAGAGGTAAAGGACGACTACAAGAATCACGATGACGACGATTCGATGGTCGAAGACCCCAACGACGACGAGATCACCGAAGAGAACTACTCGACGATGATGGACCTTGGTAGCGATGATCCTGACGACGAAGCCGCCCAGTTGATTGAATTCGTTGACGAATAAAAGACAAATTATATAAATCCAACAAACTTAAAAAAACCATTATGAACATCCCCTCAGTATTCTGGCTCGTGCCCATCGCATCGATCGTGGCACTGAGCATGGCGTACTACTTCTTCCGCAGCATGATGAAGGCTGACGAAGGTACGCCCCGTATGAAAGAGATTGCACTCTACGTGCGCAAAGGTGCAATGGCCTATCTGTGGCAACAGTACAAGGTCGTGCTCATCGTCTTCGTTGTGCTCTGTGTCCTCTTTACCTTCATGGCCTTTGGCCTGAACGTACAGAACCGTTGGGTGCCGTTTGCCTTCCTCACCGGTGGTTTCTTCTCCGGACTGGCAGGCTTCTTCGGCATGAAGACAGCCACCTATGCCTCTGCCCGCACCGCCAATGCGGCCCGTGAGAGTCTGGATGCAGGCCTGAAGATCGCCTTCCGCTCAGGTGCCGTGATGGGTCTCACCGTCGTAGGTCTCGGACTGCTCGACATCGCCGTGTGGTTCGTGGTGCTGAACCGCTTCGATCCTGACGGACTTATCTCCATCACCACCACGATGCTGACCTTCGGTATGGGTGCATCGACACAGGCTCTGTTTGCACGTGTCGGTGGTGGTATCTATACAAAGGCTGCCGATGTGGGTGCTGATATCGTAGGTAAGGTGGAAGCCGACATCCCTGAGGACGACCCGCGCAACCCCGCTACCATTGCCGACAATGTAGGTGACAATGTAGGTGACGTGGCCGGTATGGGTGCCGACCTCTATGAGAGTTATTGCGGTTCGGTACTGTCAACAGCCGCCCTGGGTGCTGCCGCCTTTGCCGTCGCAGGCACCGAAATCCAACTCAAAGCCGTCATCGCCCCCATGCTGATTGCCGCTGTGGGTGTGTTCCTCTCACTCTTGGGAATCTTCCTCGTCCGCACGAAGGAAGGTGCCACGATGAAAGACCTGCTCCGTTCGCTGTCGCTCGGCACGAACGTATCTGCCGTTCTCATCGCCATCGCCACCTTCGCCATTCTCTACCTCTTAGGTATCGAGAACTGGCTCGGTCTTTCCTTCTCCGTCATCAGCGGTCTGGCTGCCGGTGTCATCATCGGACAGGCGACGGAATACTACACCTCGCATAGTTACAAGCCCACCCAGAAGATCTCTGAGGCTGGTCTGACCGGTGCCGCCACCGTGATTATCAAAGGTATCGGTACGGGAATGATCTCTACCTGCATCCCAGTGATCACCATTGGTGTGGCTATCATGCTGAGTTACCTCTGTGCCAACGGCTTCGACCTCTCCATGACTTCGGAATCACTGGCTCACGGACTCTACGGTATCGGTATCGCTGCCGTAGGTATGCTCTCCACTCTGGGTATCACCCTGGCTACCGACGCCTACGGACCTATTGCCGACAATGCCGGTGGTAACGCTGAGATGTCGCAACTGGGTGAAGAGGTGCGCCACCGTACTGATGCCCTCGATGCCCTTGGCAACACCACTGCTGCCACTGGTAAGGGCTTCGCCATCGGTTCTGCAGCCCTCACGGCTCTCGCACTCCTTGCCTCTTATATCGAGGAAATCAAGATTGCGATGACGCGTGCCGGACAGACGCTGACGAATGTGGCTGGCGACGTGATTGAGGCTTCCAATGCCACCATCCCCGACTTCATGAACTACTATCAGGTGAACCTGATGAACCCGAAGGTGCTCGTGGGTGCCTTTATCGGTGCAATGGCAGCCTTCCTGTTCTGCGGCATGACGATGGAGGCTGTAGGCCGTGCTGCCGAGAAGATGGTACAGGAGGTGCGCCGACAGTTTAAGGAGATTGCCGGTATCCTCGAAGGAACAGGCACACCCGACTATGGTCGCTGCGTGGAGATCTCCACCAAGGCAGCCCAGCACGAGATGATCATCCCGTCTGTCCTCGCCATCATCATCCCCATCCTCGTAGGTATCATCCTCGGTGTGGCAGGTGTGCTCGGACTACTGGTTGGCGGACTGGCCGGTGGCTTTACACTGGCTGTCTTCATGGCGAATGCCGGTGGTGCCTGGGACAATGCGAAGAAGAACATCGAGGAGGGTAACTTCGGCGGCAAGGGTTCGTTTGCCCACAAGGCCTGTATCGTTGGTGACACCGTGGGTGACCCGTTCAAGGATACGTCTGGTCCGTCGCTCAACAT
>JAFWTK010000311.1 GCA_017518935.1 Prevotella sp. | reverse complement strand
TATGTATAAGGAGGGTGTGGCAGGCGTGACGTATGCGGTCTGTAATACGGATAGTCAGTCGCTGTCGAGGTCACCCGTGCCTGTGAAGATACAGTTGGGCGAGGGCCTTGGTGCAGGCGGAGAACCTCAGGTTGGCAAACAAGAGGCAGAGAACAATGTGAACGACATCCTTAAACTGTTTTCCGATGGTACGAAGATGGTCTTCGTAACCGCAGGTATGGGTGGTGGTACAGGTACGGGGGCTGCGCCTGTGGTGGCTGCGGTGGCCAAGGATATGGGTATCCTGACGGTAGGCGTGGTGACCATTCCCTTCTTCTTCGAGAAGAAACGCAAGATTATCAAGGCACTGAAGGGGGTTGACGAACTGCGTAAGAATGTAGATGCATTGCTGATAGTGAATAATGAGCGTCTCTGCGATGTGTATGCTGACTCGGACATCTCCATGAAAGAGGCTTTCGTGAGGGCTGACCATATCCTGATGGATGCAGTGAAGGGTATCTCGGAACTGATTACCCTGCCCAGTGACGGGGGCATCAAGAGTGACTTCCGTGATGTGGAAACCACCGTGAAGGATGGTGGCGGTGCCATTATGGCGATGGGGCGTGCCAGTGGTGAACATCGTGTGGAGAAAGCCATTATGAATGCACTCGACTCACCGCTGATTTATGGCAACGATATCGGTAAGGCAAAGCGCATCCTCTTTAATATCTACGCCAGCGACGAACATCCCATCTTTGTAAGGGAACTGCAAGAGATTGATGATTTCTTCGATGAGTTGGATCCGAATATCGACGTGATATGGGGTACGGCTACGGATGACTCTCTGGGCGAAGATGCGAAGGTGACCATCCTGGCTACGGGGATGGAGGATAAGATGGAGGCAGAAGTACAACAGGATGTGCATCGGAATGAGGATGACTACTATGAGGATGTGATTAAGAAACTATATCGACCTACGGTTAAGACCACGATGGCGACAGCGATTACCCAACAGGAACTGCCTTTTGAGGTGGAGCCAGCGGAGGAGCCTGAGCCTGCTGTTCCAGAAGGGGATAGCAAATCCCCAGACTCCAATGTGGCGGATAACGAATCCACCACAACAGACGAGGACGAAGAACCCACGATTCTGGATAAGTGGAGAGGATGGTTGAACAATCTGATGAAGACGGTAACGGAATGACGGAACGACAGACACCAGAGGAACTGGCCCAAGAGGTGAAGAGGCTTGTGGGGCAGTTGCAGGCGCAGGGCAGGAACGACTTGCTGCTGCGGGCTATTGGTGTGCCGTTGTTGGAGGAATTGCGCATAGAGGCAGCAAAGGGGAAGTTGAGTCGTCTGGTGATTACGAAGGATTACCGATTCATCTTGGTTGACTATAATAAAGAGGTGGAACTGCAACCTGTGCATAAGGCGGTCTATCTGTTGTTCCTGGCTCATCCGGAGGGAATTGAGTTCAAACGGTTGGCTGACTACCGTGAGGAACTGACACGCTATTATATGGCAACGGCGAAGATGCTGGACAAAGAAAAGATTATCGAGGGGATAGACCACTTGGTAAATCCCCTCGACAATGCCATCAACGAGAAGTGTTCACGTATCAAGAAGGTGTTTCTCGACCTGATGGACGAATACACCGCCAGTTACTATTATATCAGCGGTCATACTCAGAAGCGCTTTGCTGGTTCAAGTCGCATCTGGTATGAACGCCTGAAAATCATTACGCTTCCAAGGAATTTAGTCAGCAGACTCGAACTCTTCGAGGAAACGGGTGTCGTTTTCGGAGAAAAGACGGAGGTCTGAGACGCGATACTTCAAGTTGGTGATGCGCTCGACACCCATACCGAAAGCGTAACCAGAGTATATCTTCGAGTCGATGCCACAGAGTTCGAGCACGTTGGGATCCACCATACCGCAACCTAAGATCTCTACCCAACCGGTATGCTTGCAGAAACCGCAACCCTCACCACCACAGATGAAGCAGGAGATATCCATCTCTGCCGAAGGCTCCGTGAAGGGGAAGTAAGAGGGGCGCAGACGGATGCTGGTGTCTGGGCCGAACATCTCCTTGGCAAACGACAGCAACACTTGTTTGAGGTCGGTGAACGAAACGTTCTTGTCGATATAGAGACCTTCCACCTGATGGAAGAAACAGTGGGCACGGGCAGTGATAGCCTCATTGCGATAGACACGACCTGGACAGATAACCCGGATGGGAGCGGTGAGTTTACCGTCCTCGGTGTGCATGTGCTCCATCACACGGGCTTGCACAGAAGAGGTGTGCGAACGGAGCAGGATATTCTTCGTGACATCGTTGGGATGCTGCGAGACGAAGAAGGTGTCCTGCATGTCGCGGGCAGGATGATCGGCAGCGAAGTTCATCTTGGTGAACACGTGGAGATCGTCTTCCACCTCTGGACCGTCAGCGAGGACGAAGCCCATGCGTGAGAAGATGTCGATAATCTCGTTGGTGACAATCGTCAGCGGGTGGCGCGTTCCCAACTGTATGGGGTAGGGGGTGCGTGTCAGGTCAATGGCCTCGTCGCCAGTTTCCTGTGTCTCGCACTCCTCACGGAGTTGGTTGATGCGCTCTGTGGCGAGTGTCTTCAATTCGTTGATCTTCATGCCGATGGTCTTCTTCTGGTCGGCAGCCACGTTACGGAAGTCGTTCATCAGGGCTGTAATCTCACCTTTCTTGCTGAGATATTTCAGTCGGAGTTGTTCCACTTCCTCGGCGTTCTTCGCACTCAATTCCTGCACCTCTTTGAGCAGTTCGTCTATCTTATCAAGTATCATTTTATTACGATTTGACGATTTACAATTTGACAATTTATGAAATTTGCGTGCAAAGGTACAAAAAAAGACACAGATTGAATAGATATTCGCGGATTTTTTTGTAATTTTGCCGCAAATTTGAGAGAATAAGATAGATTACCACGACATCATATAGTAA
Source organism: Prevotella sp. (assembly GCA_017518935.1). Lineage (GTDB taxonomy): Bacteria > Bacteroidota > Bacteroidia > Bacteroidales > Bacteroidaceae > Prevotella. Next base: position 5,666 of record JAFWTK010000311.1, on the reverse strand, counting down.
GATGAAGAGGTTTTTGATTGCGATTGTCGCAGGTGTCCTGCTGATGTTTTCCTGTACGGGAAACAAGACGCAGAGGGCAGAAGAGCCGCAGGCCGACTCCGTGGCTGATACCGTAGAGGTCTCTCCCATTGACTCGTTGGAACAACTCATCGGAGAGACACCCACACCGAAGGCGATGGATGAACTTTTTGACGACTTTGTCTTTAACTTTGCCGCCAACAAGAAGTTGCAGATGGATCGTGTGATCTTTCCCTTGACCGTGCGGAGTGGTGACAAGACAGATGCCATCGACAAAAAGAAGTGGGAGATGGAGCGCTTCTTCATGCGACAGGGGTATTATACCCTGCTTTTCGACAACGACAAGCAGATGCAACTGATGAAGGATACCTCTATCAATCAGGCCATCGTGGAAAAGATTATGCTCAAGAAAGACCTTGTGAAGGACTATGTGTTCAACCGTATCCGGGGAGCATGGATGCTGCGCGAGGTGAGGGAGATGGCCATCTCGGAGAATATGAATGCCTCGTTTCTCAACTTCTATCGGCATTTCGTCTCGGATACAGCCTACCAGGTGAAGAGCCTGAACGCTACGGTGACTTTCGTAGGCCCTGATCCTGATGATGACTTTAATGTGATGGAAGGCATTATCACCCCAGACACTTGGGAGGCCTTTGCCCCGCAGTTGCCCTCGAAGGTGCTCTATAACATCATTTATGGACAACCGGAGCCTGTGGGCAACGAGAAAATCTTCATCTTGCGTGGCATTGCCAACGGACAGGAGATGGAACTGCGCTTCAAGAGGGTGAACAACCGGTGGCTGCTGATGAAAATGACAACGTAGGAATTGATAATTTAGAATTAAGAATTGAGAGATTTCGAGAACTATAGTCTGAAGGAACATAATACATTTGGCATTGAGGCCAAGTGCAGTCGGTTCTTGGAGTTTGAGGATGAACAGGAGGCTGTTGATGTTGCCAGTATCCTGAGGGAATCAAAGATGCCTTATATAATAATAGGTGGCGGCAGCAACCTGCTGTTGACGAAGGATTTCGAGGGTATCGTGGTGCGCTCTGGCATCAAGGGCCATTATTTTGAAGAAGACAATTTCTATGAGAGAATGACATGTGGTAGTGGCGAGGTGTGGGACGATATGGTGGCTATGAGCCTTGAGGCAGGCTATTACGGTATGGAAAATCTCTCACTGATACCTGGCGACGTGGGCGCCAGTGCCGTGCAGAATATCGGAGCCTATGGCGTAGAGGCCAAAGACTTGATACTCTGCGTCAGGATGATAGAGATACCAACGGGAAAGACTTGGATGCTGGGCAATGAGGAATGTGAATACGGATACAGACAGAGTCGTTTCAAACAGGATTGGAAGAACCGTTTCCTCATCACGCGGGTGACATACGGGCTATCGAAGACCTTTACGCCTCACCTCGATTATGGTAATATCCGTGCAGAGTTGGAACGGAAGGGAATTCAGGAGCCCACGGCACAGCAACTGCGCGAAACCATCATAGACATCCGCAATGCCAAATTGCCTGATCCGAAGGTCGAGGGCAATGCAGGTAGTTTCTTCATGAATCCCGTCGTAACGAAAGCCCGGTATGAGAAACTGGCTGCGCAGTATCCTGATATGCCCCATTATAGAGTGGATTCGCGCCACGTGAAGATTCCGGCAGGGTGGATGATAGACCAGTGTGGCTGGAAGGGCAAGTCATTGGGACGTGCTGGTGTTCATGACAAACAGGCTCTGGTACTCGTAAACCGTGGTGGGGCTACCGGTGCGGAGATTGTTGCGCTTAGTGATGCCATCCGTGCTGATGTCAAGGCGAAGTTCGGCATCGATATCCACCCAGAGGTAAATATTGTGTAATCAATAGTTAATTGTCAAACGATAAATGAAATTGACGTTTTTAGGAACAGGAACATCGTGTGGCGTGCCGGTTATCGGTTGCCAGTGTGAGGTTTGTCGCAGTACTGACCCGCACGACAAGCGTACCCGTTGTTCTGTTCTGGTAGAGACGGATGAGACGCGTCTGCTGATAGACTGCGGCCCTGATTTCCGTCAGCAGATTCTTCCTCAGCCATTTCGTAAGATTGATGCCATCCTCATTACCCATGCCCACTACGACCACATGGGGGGTATGGACGATATCCGTCCCTATTGTCAGTTTGGTGAGATCAATGTCTATGCCGATGCCATTGCCCGTCAGGGGATGATAGAGATGTTACCGTATTGCTTTGCGGAAAACCGCTACCCTGGTGTGCCGGCCATCGGACTCCATGAGATCAAGCCCCACGAGGTGCTGACATTCGGTGACTTGGAGGTAATCCCCTTTGAGGTGATGCACGGAAAACTGCCCATTCTGGCCTATCGTATCGGTGGACTGGCCTATATTACGGATATGAAGACCATCGACGAGAGCGAGATGGCCTATCTGAAAGATGTGGAGGTATTGGTGGTGAATGCCCTGCGTTTCGACAAGCCACACCATTCTCATCAGTTGGTGGACGATGCTATTGCCTTTGCCCAGAGAGTAGGGGCGAGGCAGACCTATCTGATCCATTCCTGTCACGACATCGGTCTTCACGAGGAGGTCAATAAAAAACTGCCAGTTGGCATCCAACTGGCATACGACGGACAGATTGTGGAAATCTGATTATTTGTGTTTCTTTTTCTTGGATTTCCCAAACAGGAATCCGTAGCCCTTCATCAACTTGCGGATAAGTAAGAATGTGTCGAATGCCACGATGCCATTGCTCACCAGTCCGGCAATATAGTCCGACCTGGTGTTTCCCTCTTTCTTGATGAACACCTGGTTCCAAAGTGATGTGAACTTGCCGTTGTCCTGCTGGATCTCATCGGCCAATTCATCCTTCCGCTGGCGAATCTCTTCCAGCGTGCGGAATTCGTGGGTTTGTTTCTTGACAGGTAACATGGGCGGTGGTTATTTGCTCAGCAAGAGGCTGGCGAGGAAGTGCACCAGGGGTTTCTCAATCCATTTCTTTCGCATAAAGAAGAATACGACGAACAGGAACAGATGGAACACTCCCACGATGAGGAAGGCGAGGGCTGTTCCCGTAAATGAGGCCAGCCAGAACGCAAAGGCAAACGAGAGATAGAGCAGCACGGCGATGATGATCATACAGAATACGACCGCCAAGGCTAAGGCTGTGAACAGCCTTACCACCTTGTCAATCACATCTAATTTCAGATACTCCGTCTGTAACCCGAGGTAATGCTTCAGCACCTCGATGAGTTGCGCGATAGTCTCTACATTCTTGTCGCTCGAAAGCATTATTCTTCTTCGGCTGCGTCCTGAATATCGTCAACGAGGTCAACCACTTCCTTGCGGCTGAGTTTGATGTTATGCTTCTTGAGAAAATCCTCAACGGCATCAGTAATCTTTACACGGGTGTCCTGTCCCTTTTCGGGAGCCATCAGGATTCCAAGGGCTGCGCCTGCAATGGCACCTCCGAGGAATGCACTTAAATAACCTAAACTCTTCATAATGATATTATTTGAATTAAACATTTGTTTACACTTGGCAAATATACGGAATTATTTCGGAATTAACCTCATTTTTCCTGCAATTTTTTGTTAAAATGACGATATTTCCGCTATTTAACAAACTTTATGCAGCATTTTTGTGCCATTTTGCGCGAGATTTTGTAATTTCGCAGCAAATATTTGAAACAGAAGTATAACATTTAAATAATTTAAGGAAATGAAAAAGTACATCGTATTGTGCGCAGGATTTTGCTTCGCATTGGCAATGACAAGTTGTAAATCAAGTGAGAGTGCTTACAAAAAGGCTTACGAGAAGGCTAAACAGTATGACACTCAGACGGCTCAGCAGCAGACTCAGCCGGCTTATGAGGAGCCCGCAGTGGTGGCTCCCGTTCAGACAAGACCTGCCAATGAGGTACGCCGAGTGGATAACTACGACAATGTCTCTGTCCGTCAAGAGAAGGTGGCAGTCGTCAGTGGTAGTGGCTTGAAGGCATTCAGCGTGGTTGTTGGTTCGTTCGGTTTGCAATCGAATGCCGAGGGTTTACAGCAGCGCTTGAAGAGTGCAGGCTATGATGCCCAGATTGTGAAGAACGAAGATCGTAATATGTTCCGTGTGGTAGCAGCCACCTTCGACAACAAGGCAGATGCAGCCCGCAGCCGCGACCAGTTCCGTGAGCAGGAGGCTTACAAGGATGCTTGGTTGCTCACAAACCAATAAGCAGTTTGGCGCGGATACTGTCCATTGATTACGGTAAGAAACGTACAGGTATAGCAGTCACCGATCCTTTGCAGATTATTGCAGGTGGGTTGGCGACTGTTTCTACGTCAGAACTATTCGATTGGCTGAAGGCCTATCTGGCCAAGGAGTCGGTGGAGCGCATCATTATAGGAGAACCTCGTCAGCCGAACGGCCAGCCAAGTGAGAATCTCCAACGTGTGCAGCAGTTTGTGAACCGTTGGCGTAAGGCAGTGCCGGAAGTGCCTATTGAATACTTTGACGAGCGGTTCACTTCCGTTTTGGCGCATCAGGCGATGCTCGCCGGTGGCTTGAAAAAGAAAGCCCGTCAGGACAAGGCCCTCGTCGATGAGGTCTCCGCCACCATTATTCTTGAAGACTATTTAAGAAGTAAAAAATGATTCTACCTATTTATATATATGGTCAGCCTGTGCTCCGCAAGGTGGCCGAAGACATCACCCCCGACTATCCCGATTTGAAGCAGTTGATCACTGATATGTGGGAGACACTGGCAGAGTCGGAAGGTATCGGACTGGCTGCACCTCAGATTGGTAAGGCTATCCGGCTCTCCGTGATTGACCTTGATGTGCTGTCGGAAGACCTGCCCGAATACAAGGGCTTCCGTCAGGTGTTTATCAATCCCCATATCATCGAGTACGATGAGTCGGATACTAATTCCTCGGAGGAGGGATGTCTTTCTTTGCCAGCCATCCACGAGAAGGTGGTGCGCCCGACGCGTATCCATGTGGAGTGGGACGATGAACAGTTCCAGTACCACGACGAGTGGATAGAGGGCTATCTGGCCCGGGTTATGTAGCATGAGTTCGACCATCTCGACGGTAAGATGTTCGTAGACCGTATTTCTCCGCTCCGCAAACAACTTATCCAAAGTAAGTTGCGCGCCCTGATACAAGGTCGCTACCGTTGTGGCTATAAGACTAAACCGGTCAGAAGATGAGGAAAAAGGAATGAGAAATGAAGAATGTTGAAAACTATTATCGGCTGATTATGCAGCGTGTAAGGTTGGGCAGACTTTGCGCTTGTCTGGTAATCATCATTTCTCATTTCTCATTTCTCATTTCTCATTCTTTCGCACAGTACAACACAGATCGTCTGATTATGATCGGGCGCTCGGCTCTCTATTATGAGGACTATGTTCTTTCTATCCAGTATTTCAATCAGGCCATCTCAGCAAAGCCGTATCTCTATGAGCCCTGGTTCTTCCGGGGTGTTGCCAAATTCTATCTCGATGATTTCCGGGGTGCGGAAAGCGACTGTTCTGAAGCCATTGAGCGCAATCCGTATGTGACTACTATCTATGAGTTGCGTGGACTCTGTCGCATCAATCAGAAGAAATACTCGGAGGCGATAGACGATTATACCCGTGCCATCCGTTATAATCCCGACAAT
>JAFWTK010000310.1 GCA_017518935.1 Prevotella sp. | reverse complement strand
GAAGTCGGTGTCGGCATTTGCCAATACCGATGGCGGCAGGCTGTTGATAGGCGTTCGCGACGATGGTCATCTCTCTGGTGTGCGCAGCGAGGAGGAAATTTACATGATGCACCAGGCTGCCTACAAATACTGCAAACCCGAGGCCAGTATCAAGTTCGATACGTATCACGCTGAGGGTAGGACGATTGTTGTTGCCACCGTTCCACCTTCAAGCAGGCGCCCCGTGTGTGCACAGGACGAGGGGGGTCGTATGCGGGCCTATATCCGCATCAACGACGAGAACATTGTGGCCTCACCTGTTCATCTCGCTCTCTGGCGTGAGTCACAGAAACCCCAAGGTGCGATGATTACCTACAACGATGATATCCGCAAACTCCCTTTCCCCTGTTCCCTATATCCGAAAGAAACACGATGCCGTATTGTCTTTTTAAGGAGTAATTCAGATTGTGAACTGATTTCACAAGGTTAAAAACATAAAATATTTGGTCATTTCAGGATTAATGTCTATCTTTGCAAGATGATGAAAAAAAGATGGTCATATTATCTTCTGTTTTTATGTGCCTTGTGGCAGATGACAGGGTGCACTGGCAATGGTACACAGATGCGAGAGCAGTTGGAAGCGCTGGAACAACAGAATGATAAAGGAGAGAAATTGCTTAACGACTCACTTACAGAGTCTTTGGTAACCTATTTTGATAAACACGGGGATGCCAATGAGCAGATGCGAGCCAAATATCTCCTCGGGTGCACCTATTCTGCCCTTAATGAACTACCTCATGCACTGTTGACTTTCTACGAGGCTGCCGATTGTGCCGATACCACGCTGGCTGATTGTAATTATAAGGTACTGAGCCTTATCCATGGGCAGTGTGCTTCGATTTTTCATACTCAGGTCCAGCCTCGTAGTGAGTTGAAGGAACTGAAACAATCAGAGTACTATGCGTGGAAAGACAGAGATACCTTACAGGCCATCAAGCGATACTCCCAGCAAAGTGGAGCCTATGATTTCCTTAAAATGCCAGATTCTGTCCTCTACGTCAAGGAACGTGCAGCAAGTCTGTTTCGTGAGATCGGTAAACCTGACAGGGCTGCCCGTACATTAGGCGGCAGTACCATCACATCCTTATTAAAAAAGGGCGATATCTCCAAAGCCCTTGAATATAGTCGCATCTATGAGCAGGAATCAGGGTTGTTTGATGCCGACAAGAATATTGCCAAGGGATTTGAGATCTATTATTATATAAAAGGTGAATGCTATCTGGCAACCCACCAGTCTGACTCTGCCGAGTATTGGTTTAGGAAGGAACTCCATGATGGCAAGGACATCCGTAATCAGATAGCAGGCTACAAAGGTCTGCAGGAGGTGTTTGAGCAGAAGAAAAACTCTGATTCCATCGCCAAATATGCTACGCTTGCATACGAGATGAATGATTCTGCCTACTCCCTTTCCGAGATGGAGAACATCCAGAAGTTTCAGGCTTCCTATAATTACAATTATCACAGATTTTTGGCCAAACAGAAAGAGTGGGAGGCTAAAATTGCCTGGTTGACTGCAACGATTGTTGTGCTGATGGCAGGTGTGCTGTTTTGGTTCTTTTTCCGTCGTTATCGTCTTTTCAAAAATGCCGCCTTGGATTATCGCCTCAGGAATGCTGAGATTACCAAGCGTTTGAGGGGTATGGCTAAAAGCAACCCGCCACAACATCCAACCCTTGACGACTGGAAGCAGTTGCGTTCGTTGGTAGAACACGAGATACCCTCGTTCTATGATATGATGAATCCGGAGGCGACTTCTTTGACGGAAATGGAGTACGACATCTGCCTATTATCTCGTGTACACATCTTACCCAATGAGATAGCCAAGTTGAAACAATGCGTTCCCTCGTATGTCTCGAATATCCGCAAGAGTCTTTTAAAGAAAGTCTTTGGCAGAGAGGGAAATGCTGATGAATTCGACGATGAAATCGGCAAAGTTGGTCATAAAACGATTAAGTTATGAAGAAGAGTTTGTTGTTTGTGATAATAGTCCTTAGTTGTTTAAGCGCAAATGCCCAAGAAGAGGGCGATACTTGGGTATCGGTTGCCAAGATGAACTATGTGGGTATTGATGATATGCCTTATGAGAATTGGTATCACGAAGAAGATTCCAATTGGGGGGGATCTAATTCATCAACAGGTAAAGTTGAAATTGTTTCTGACGGTATTGCTATTATCAATCCCTGTTTGCAGGATGAGATATGGGATAATTGGGCCTTCGTTCTTGCTAATTTTCCACTTGAAAAAGGTCACGACTATATTGTTCGCCTGACCCTGAAAGTTCCTTCT
>JAFWTK010000309.1 GCA_017518935.1 Prevotella sp. | reverse complement strand
CCTCCTCACCAACTTCATCGTCGTTCCCACTGCCACACTCATCCTCTGGCTCGCCCCTGTTGTGCTACTGATACCTTCTCGCGCGTACCTATTATTATATGTGGTGAGTCTTCTGAATAGTCTCCTCACCTTCTTGGCCCGTCTCCCCCTCGCCAGTATCGACAATCTCCATCCCACCACCCTTCAGGTAGCGATGATCTACATTGTCATCGCAGCAGTCTATCTGCTGATTCTCTGTCTTAGAAGAACACCATCACCAAGGCGGGAATGGTAAGCATAGAGATGAGGGTGGTGATAAAGGTGACTTCGGTGATGAAGGTGGTGTCTTTGCCGTGGCGTAGGCAGAGGATGGTGCCGTAGGTGGCGACGGGCATGGCGATGACGATGGTGTTGATATTCACCACGAACTCGGAGAAGCCGAGGGCACGACAGAGATAATAGATGGCTATCGGGAGGATGGCCAGACGGAAAAGGGTGGTGGCATAGACGGTGCCGTTGCCAAGCATGGCGCGGGGGGAGAGGTGTGACATCGACGAACCGACGATGAGTAGGGCAGCAGGAACAGTGATGTTGCCTATCATCGTCAATGGCTGACTGATGAAAGCGGGGATGTTGTCGATGCGGAGGGCCACAATCGCCATTGTCAGATAGGCGGCAAGCATCGGGGTGGAGTAGAGCACCTTTTTCTGAAATTTACTGCCTTCCACCTCGCTCTTCCCTGTAATCAGCATGGTGCCAATGGTGAAGACGGCAAAGGTGTTGACCACGTTGAGGACGGCGGCATAAAAGATGGCTTCATGTCCGAAGATAGAGGCTACCACGGGATAGCCCATGAACCCTACGTTGCCAAACATTAGGGCGAAGCCAATGGGGCCTTCGTCTTCAATCCGTTTCGTCAGATAGCGGGGCAGGAGATAGGCCATGCCCGTCAGCACGATATAGGTGATGACACTGATAAGCAGCAAAGGCAGGATATACCGACGGTCGGGCAGTTCGCCCGTCATCGCTGACGAGAGAATCAGTGCCGGACAGGTGATGTCGATGACGACCTTTGACAGTCGTTTGTCGAACGTGCCACCCAGATAGCCTAGTTTGCCTGCCGCGTATCCCACGACGACAATGGCAAACAAGGTTATCATCACGGTAGCCATCAATGATGCATCATGAATAGTGCATTACATATATCCCAGCCAGCGGAGGATGTCGTTGAGGTTCGCCACCACCATCAATAAGATGAGGATGCCGAAGCCGACATACTCGGCGCGGATCATGAATGTCTCAGAGGGCTTGCGGCGCGTGATCATCTCGTAAAGCAGGAACAGTACATGGCCACCGTCGAGGGCGGGGATGGGCAGAATGTTCATGAAGGCGAGGATGATTGACAAGAAAGCCGTCATTTTCCAGAAGAGATACCAGTCCCACATGGGCGGGAAGAGACTGCCGATGGCACCGAAGCCACCCAACGACTTGGCACCGTCGGCGGTGAACACGTATTTCATATCGCCGACATAGCCTGCGAGGACGTTCCAACCGTACTTGATACCAGCAGGGAAACTCTCGAAGAAGCCGTACTCACGGGTGTAGGGCTCGTAGAGACCGGCGATGGCCTTGACCACGAAGCCTACTTTCAAGTCGGAAGTGAGCGTCAGGGCGAGGGTGTCGCGGACAGTAGTTGCCTCTGCGGTCTGTTCACCGTTGGATGACATTGCCAGTCCTTCACGCTCCACGACGATGGTGGCGGTACGGATATTCAGACTGTCATCAGAGGTCTTGGCGGCAGTCATCATATCTTCGAGCACGCCGATTTGGTCGGTAAACTCATTATAGGAATCGACGGGCTTGCCGTTGATGGCCACGATACGGTCACCCTTCTGCAGACCGATAGTGGCAGCAGGGGTGTCGGCCATCACACTGTCGATCTCGCAGGGGACGAGGGGACGCACAAATGAGGGCACGGATTTCAGCATACCCAACAGGTTGAGGTCGCCGGGGAGATTCAACGACATTTCTTTGCCATTGCGGATGATATCAACACGGGTGGCTTCACTGAGGTCACGGTAGAGGTCGGCGGAGAAGTCCTTGAACAGGCCCTTGTCGGTGCCCACGAGGATATCGCCGTCCTGGAAGCCGAGGGCCTTGGCCTCAGTGTTAAACTTCATACCGAGCGTCATATCCTTTACAGGGATATAGGTATCGCCCCAGTGGAAGAGGATCATGGAGTAGATAAACAGAGCGAGGAGGAAGTTGACGAGTACACCGCCAATCATGATGAGCAGGCGTTGCCAGGCGGGTTTTGTGCGGAACTCCCAGGGGTGTGTCTCTTCCGACAGTTTCTGGTTCGTCTCGTCGATCATACCGTCGATGGCGCAGTAGCCACCAAGGGGCAGCCAACCCAGTCCGTATTCCGTGCCTACGTATTCCTTTGCCTTCGTCTTTGTGGTCTTGCCCTTGTCGTCTTTTACTTCCACTTCCTTGGTGGGCACCTCCTCAGGCGTCAGTTTCAGCAGTCGGCGCACCCAGGTGTCATAGGTACTGAGGATGTGGAACTTGGGATTGAAGAACAGGTAGAACTTGGTGACACGCACCTTGAAGAGTTTTGCAAACGTGAAGTGCCCCAGTTCGTGGAGCAGTACCAGCAGGCTGATAGCCAGCAGGAATTGTAACAGTCGAATAAAAAATATGTCCATGATTGATTTATTTGTTCATTAATTCTGTGGCGATGCGACGCGCTTCGGCATCAGTCGCGATATAAGTGTCGTAAGAGGGGTTCTTGTCGAAGGTAGCGCGGACCATCGTCTCGGCGATGATCTCGCCCATCTGCAGGAAACCACACTTGTCTTCGAGGAAACCGCGGTTGACGATCTCATTGGCGGCATTGACGATGCAAGGCATGTTACCGCCCTTGTCGATAGCCTCGAAGGCGAGGGCGAGGCAGCGGAACTTCTTCAAGTCGGGCTCGAAGAACTCCAGATGCTGGGCCTTGAACAGGTCAAGACGTTCGCCGCTGAGATGCAGGCGCTGAGGGAACGAGAAGGCATACTGGATGGGCAGACGCATGTCGGGTACGCCGAGTTGGGCCTTCACGGAGCCATCCTGAAACTGCACGGCGCTGTGGACGATGCTCTGGGGATGTACGAGTACCTGTATCTGCTTGGCATCGACACCGAAGAGCCACTTGGCCTCGATGACCTCGAAGCCTTTGTTCATCATCGAAGCAGAGTCGATGGTGATCTTCGCACCCATGTCCCATGTGGGATGGCGCAGGGCATCGGCCTTGGTGACGTGGGCGATCTCTTCCATCGTCTTCAGACGGAACGGACCGCCTGAGGCTGTCAACAGGATCTTTTCTATCGCATTCTGATCCTCGCCGACGAGGCTCTGGAAGATGGCGGAGTGCTCGCTGTCAACGGGTAGGATGGGGGTGTGATACTGCTGGGCGAGTTGGAGAATGAGTTCTCCTGCCACCACCAGCGTCTCCTTGTTGGCGAGGGCGATTGCCTTGCCCGCTTTGATGGCGTGGATGGTGGGATTGAGGCCTGCAAAGCCTACCATCGCAGTGAGTACCATGTGGATGGGACCAGCCTCCACAATCTCGTTGAGGGCCTGTGCGCCAGCATAGACCTTCACGTCGGGCAGGTCGCTCATCAGCGATTTCAGTTCGTCGTATCTCGCTTCATTGGCGATGACGATGGCAGCGGGCTTGAACTTATGGGCTTGTTCTGCCAGCAGTTCCACCTTGTTGTTCGCTGTCAGACAATAGACCTCATAGAGGTCGCTGTGTTCCTCGATGACTTCGAGGGCCTGGGTCCCTATCGACCCCGTAGAGCCGAGAATGGCGATTTGTCTTTTCATAAGTCGAGTAATCCTTCAGGGATGTTTATCGTTATTTGCTTGTTTTCTTTGTCAAGGCCGGTGATAAGGTCTTCAGAGGCGGGAATGAGTTGGCCGTCTTCAAGACAGAAGAGGATGTTGAGGGTCGTGTCATCGACGCTGGCGATGCGCCCTACGGGCTTGCCACTATTGGCGTCGATGATGTCGTATCCCACGATGGCGGCCCAGGTGATGGTGTCGTCGTCGCTGTCGACAAGGGCACGGGGAAACCAGACATCGCAGCCTGTCAGTTCCCTGGCGCGTTCCTGAGTGTCGATGTCCTCGAACTTCACGATGGCGGTGGCGTTGCTGCGGAAGCGGTATTCCTCCATGAAGAAAGGCACGAGGATGCCGTCTATCATCAGCACGAGGTAGTCGGCATCGACGCGGTCGAAGACATCGTCGTCGAAGAGAAAAGATATCTCTCCCTTCACGCCGTGGGTCTTGCCCAGTTTACCGATCTTATAGACTTCTTCTTCCTTAATCATGCTCTTGTGATTTTCGCGCCGAGTGCATTGAGGCGGGCCTCGATATTCTCGTAGCCGCGGTCTATCTGCTCGATATTGTCAATGCGACTGGTGCCGTTGGCACTCATCGCGGCAATCAGCAGGGCGATACCGGCGCGGATATCAGGGCTCGACATCCGACCTCCCCGGAGGGTAATCTTCCGGTCGTGACCCACCACCACCGCACGGTGCGGGTCGCAGAGGATGATCTGGGCACCCATGTCGATGAGTTTGTCCACGAAGAACAAACGGCTCTCAAACATCTTCTGATGGAAGAGCACGCTGCCTCGGGCCTGTGTCGCTACGACGATAAGTACGGAGAGCAGGTCGGGGGTGAGTCCGGGCCACGGGGCATCGGCGAGTGTCATGATGGTACCGTCGATGAATGACTGTATCTCATAATGGCGCTGTTTGGGGATGAAGAGGTCGTCGCCCTCTGCCTTGACTCTTACGCCAAGACGGCGGAAGGTGTCGGGGATGATGCCGAGATCCTTCAGTGAGACATTCTTGATGCGGATGCCATCACCGCACATCGCTGCCATACCGATGAAGGAGCCTATCTCGATCATGTCGGGCAGGATACGGTGCTCTGCGCCGTGCAACTGCTCTACACCCTCGATGGTGAGGAGATTGGAGGCAATGCCACTGATCTTCGCACCCATGTGGTTCAGCAGATGACAGAGTTGCTGGACATAGGGCTCGCAGGCGGCGTTATAGATGGTGGTGGTGCCTTTGGCAAGGACGGCAGCCATCACGATATTGGCAGTACCTGTCACCGAGGCTTCGTCGAGGAGCATATTGGTGCCTTTCAGTTGCTTGGCAGAGATCTCGAAGACGTCGCGTTCGGGGATGCGGTTGAAGGTGGCACCGAGTTTCTCGAAGCCGAGAAAATGGGTGTCGAGACGGCGGCGACCGATCTTGTCGCCACCAGGCTTGGCGATGACGGCCTTGCCCATTCGTGCCAACAATGGCCCGATCATCATCACACTGCCACGGAGTTCTGCACACTTCTGTACGAACTCGTCGCTCTGCAGGTAGTCGAGGTTCAGGGCATCGGCCAGGAAGGTGTAGGTGCCGCGTTCTACGGCTTTCACCTTCACTCCGATATCGCGGAGCAATTGTATCAGGTTGTTCACGTCGCGGATGTCGGGGATGTTTTGAATGGTCACCTCCTCGTTGGTCAGCAGCGTGGCACAGATCACTTGCAGGGCCTCGTTCTTGGCTCCCTGCGGGGTAATCTCACCACTCAGCAGATGTCCGCCTTCTATGATAAATGATGCCATAGACTTATTTCTTCTTTTTGCCGGTGGGCTTGATGACGGTGGGACTGACCTTCTCGAAAATGAAGTTATTCAGGTCGAGTTGGATCTTACCGTCGGTATAGCGTGCCAGATCATTAGCGATGCGCTCGTCGTCGGCAGAGCCGTGTCCCCACGTCACGAGGTCACGCTTCATCTGGTTGGCGGTTTTCTTCACCAGTGCGTCGCGCTCCTCTCCCTCTGGCATGGTCTTCAGTTGCTCGAAGAGTTCCTCCACCAAGTGTCCGTAGTGGCGCAGATGGATCTTACCGTTGGGCAGTTTCATCGGTTCGGGCTTGGAGAGAATCTTGTCTGCCTCCGACACATCGAAGGGCCAGTCGATATCGAGTTCACGATGACTCATCAGGTAGAGATGATCCCAGAGCGTCTGCTCGTAGTCGGCATTATCGCGCAGTTGGGGGTTCTTGTTCTCCATCTGTCGGATGATGGTCTTGGCACACTTCAGCCGCTCTTCTTTTGTGGGCAGTTCGCAGGCGTATTCAACCATCCGCTGTATCTCACGCCCATATTCTGACATAATCAGTTTGGAGCGTTGGGTGTTGTAGTCTAATCCTTTGATATCCATATCTTATAATAGTTTTTTGGGCATTTTCGCCACGAAGTCCTTCAGATAGTAAGGCACGAAGTAAGCCACGTCCTCAAACTGCTCGTTGAGGAAACGGCGCTCTGCCAGGGGCTGCATCCACTTGGCCAAGGGCTCTATGCCTTCTATCAGACGGGCATTCGGGTGACTGATGGTTTCCATACACTTCTTCGCACCGTTGCCAAAGAAATATACGGGATGCTTGTCAAGGTATTCCTTGTAGGTCTCTGCTGTCACCACATCGGCTCCGATTTCCCTGACGGGTTTCAGGGCACGGGTGTAGATGCCGGCATATACTTCCATCCGCCGTGCGTCGAGCATCGGACAGAGCAGGGCATCTTCTTCTGCTATCTCCCGGAGCAGTATTGGCACACAAAGCAGTTCGAGTGTCGGTACGGCAATCAGTTTCAGGTCTCTGCCGTAGCAGATACCCTTCGCCATCGAAACACCGATGCGCAGACCTGTATAGGAACCAGGTCCGCAACTGACGGCAACGGCATCGAACGGGATGGCGTGGTTGTCAGTAAACGACAGGGCTTCGTCTACCATCGTTCCCAGTCTTTCTGCGTGGTTCGGTCCGCTGTGATCGTCCTGCTGGAAGATGACATGCGAGTCCTCCGAAACGGCTACGGAACACACATCGGTACTGGTCTCTATATGTAGTATTGTTGACATTCTGTCTCTATTGCTTCTATTATTAAGGTGCAAAGGTACGAACTTTTCCGCCAATATCGCCCTTTTTATCAGAAATTAACTATGAAAGCGTCTCCGTTTCTACACAATTGCGCAAAAACGGAGACGCTTACCTAACATGGCCTGTTATTTTGCCATTTTCATGATGTCGTCCAGCGTGAAATGGCCAGAGAAGATCATCACCGTCGCGCTGTCATCTTCGTCCATTAACATGACAACTACGGACTGCTGCTTGCCTACGCAGTGGTAGATATCCACCTTGTCGCCATCTTCCCTGATCTGCATCAGCACTTCATACTTGTCACGTGCAAGAATGTCCTTCACGTCATTCTTCAGTTTCACACGTGCCGTCTTTTCTTCTGAACTGATAATCTGTATGCCTGTCAGTTTGCTGGCCAGAGTTTTCATATCCACACCAGGCACCGAAGGCATAGATGCTTTGCTGGCCATTCCTAACATATATTTGGAAATATATACGTACGACACATTCTTCATGTCGGCATATTTCTCGAACGCCTTAACCTGGGCGTTGATGGTGAGGCTTGCCATTGCCACCACGGCACAAAGCAGTATTCTTATCACTTGCTGTTTCATGTTATTCCAATACTTTTAGTTGTTTGTTTAATGTATTCTCGGCCTTGTCGCTCAGGGCTTTTGCCTTTTCCAGATGTCCCATACCCTTGTTCAGGTTGGCAGCCAGCAGGTTTAAGGCACGTTCGGCCTCCTGTTGTGCCAGCACAGGGTCCTGATAGGTGTCCTGTTCAGCAAGATTGACAGGCTCGTCCTGTCGCAAATAGTGAAATCCCACACCAAAGACAAGGGCGACGCTGGCTGCAATAGCCGTGTAGCGGAGG
>JAFWTK010000308.1 GCA_017518935.1 Prevotella sp. | reverse complement strand
GGATAGTCTCAGGATTTCCCGCAGTTCCTGGTTCCAGAGACTGATGCGGCTGAAGGCGGAACGACTCTGATTGCCCCTGATATTGTCGCGGTAGGCCTGCTCGTCCCACAGCGTCGAGGGTGTCTCTCCCAGATAACCGCTGCGGTAGTCGCCGATGCTGTCGGCGGTACACATTTTCGGGGCATCGGGATACCACGCGAACATCTGCCGCGCAAAGTCGGTAAGAGTTGTGTGCTCCAATAGCCTCAGTTCATAGAACACCTTCCACAGCGAGAACCACTCGTAGGCATAACGTACCTGACTGACGAAGCGGGTGGCCAGCATGTCCCGCAGTCGCAGGAAATCGATGGGCCGTCCGTTGTGGAACCGCTTGAAGATATGGTTTACGGGCTGTTGCCTTACACCGTCGTCCGTGTCGGGGATGCCCAGGAAACGGTAGATGTCACGCTGTCTTTCGCTGATGCTGCCGAACCGTCGTCTTTCCTCGGAGCGAAGGTCGTTCAGCATAACCGTCACTCCGTCTATTGCATTTAGGATATCATCAAGGGTGGTCATAGTGTTAAATTTGAAGTTAGGGCGAAATCAGTGCCACCCGCCAACGGGGTGGCACTGGAAACATTGCCTCTCTGGTGAGGCGGTGAGGGCAGACTTTCCTTATTCGTCGTCCTCGACGGTGATCTCGTACTGGTCAATCACGCCGTCAGCCGTCGACAGGGTCAGGATGTACGTCCCCACAGGGAGGTAGTCGAGGCAGTCGGTGTATGACTGGCCTGCATTCAAAGACATGGTAGTGTTCAGGTACGTCACCCCGTTGCCCGTGATGATGATGTTCAGCCCCGTAATATTATAGTTCGGGGTGATGGCCATATCACCAGTCTCATAATCTACATAGACACCTATCCGATATAAGGCCGGTGCCATAATTGGCGGACCTGGAAATTGTGTCAACTTAGTAAACTCATAATGGTCTGCAAGCATTTGCAATGGCATTACAAATAATCCCATCAACAAAGTCATAAAATACTTTTTCATACTGTTTATATTTTTAAAATTAGCGGTGCAAAGGTATGACTTGTTTCCCGATTCTACAAGAAATTTGTGTTTCAGAATAGAATGCCAGAAATCATTGGTTAACAGGCGGTTAAGCCGGATGACAAATGATTGTGCTCAATAGAGAAACAAAAAAATTATATTTTCCTATGCACAGAACGTTTCTTTTGGAAGAAAAAACAAAAAAAACACGATAAGTTTTCCGATTATGCATAAAAATGTATAACTTTGCGGTCATTATGAAAAGATTAATTTATATATCATTTTTGTTTCTTTCCATTGTTGCATGTAACAACAAAAGCAATACAAATAGGTTAGACGTTATTGACTCTCTAATCGTCAAGAACCAATATGATTCTGCCTACACCAAATTACAACATGTAGAGCAATCGGAACTTAAAACAGATGAGGATATTGCCCATTACTGGTTGCTTCGGACACAGACGGGCTATCTCGTGAACAAACCAGACACCTCAACAAGACTTGACAGTCTGGTCATACCTTATTATATTAATAATGGCAACCATGTAAAATTGGCAGAAGCCTATTATTATAGTGCGGATGGATACTTGCTAAATGGAATTATTCCACAAGCGGTAGCATTATACAAAAAAGCAGAGGAAGAATCCTCCCGTTCAAAGAACCATCGCCTTCAATACAAGATTGCGACCAGTTTGGCTTATGTCAATGGACAAACTGGAAACTTTATATTTCAATTAGATTATGCTAAGAAATCATTGGCGATTGCCATCTCTTCAAATAATAAAGAGTGGATTGCAAGTTCCCTTAATAGTGTGGCTGTTGCTTTTTCATGGATTGGCGAGAAAGATAGTGCTATCATATATATGAATAAGGCAATGACATATTCTCAGTATATCGCTACTAATAATCAGCCAGCCTTTTTCAATAATATGGCTTTTGTATATAAACATAGCCAACCTGAGACGGCTAAGAAATATCTGTTGGAATCATTATCCATGTATGAGCATTCAAACACGCTTCAGCATCTTGCAGATATTTACTATAATGAGGGCAACCATGAAGAAGCCTATCGCCTATGGAAGAGAGCACTTGTCGTAGATAATGGACTGGACAGAGACAATATCCTGCATAACATCCTCGACTATGACGTGGAGCATGGCAATACTGATGATGTCTGTAAGACTGTTAGGGAAATCGTCCACATCAAGGACAGCATGCTGAACACTCTGAGAAACGACACCATCAAGGATTTGCAACTTCGGTTTGACCATGAAGTGGCCATGCACGAACAGGAACAAATCACTAATAATTGGCAGAAAGGTGTACTGGTGGTCGTTATCATAGTCCTGCTATTGATAGCATATATCGTTATACTTAAAATTCTGGAGAAAAACAAAAAACAGAAAGTGCAGATTCAGATGAACGACTATATGAGCCAGATTCGGGAATTGGAGGCTTCTGGAGAGGATGCGAGTGATAAGGTTGAAGAACTGAATAAGAAAATCAAGAAATATCTGGATTATGAAGCCCCTGAATTAAAAATCGGCAAGATACACTATGATGATATTGCTGAAAACAGGATAGAGACACTATCAAAGGCTGGTTGGAACAGGAAAGATGAAAAGATTTTCAACAATTATTTTGCAGCCATTGATTATCGGACTGTGAGTAGGATAAAGAAAGTCAAAAGGAAAGAAAAACTTACACCACATCGTCTCTTTTACCTGTTACTGGTCGAGATGGGTAAAAGTGATGAATATATTGCAAAGTTGTTTGGTGTCAATATAAGAAGCATTGAGACTCTGAAGACAAGAACTAAGCCGATAGAATAAGACATAGGCGACCTTTGTTCTTGATGTCAGGTGCTTCAG
>JAFWTK010000307.1 GCA_017518935.1 Prevotella sp. | reverse complement strand
TGGATGGCATGCAACAGAGCCCATTTGTGGTCAAGGGGATAATCCTTTTTCAGTTCGCCGGCAATCGTTCGGAACGACTCAATCATAATGTCCTGACCGATCTTATTGCCTTCGTTCACTTGCTCACGATAGTACCCACGAGGCGTGATGAACTGCCCGTCTGCGATATACGATTGAGAGTTTCCAATGATAATCACCGTAAACATATCCACATCCTCAGGGTCAAAGTCACCAAGGGTTGTCAATTTGATTTCCTGTTCCTCACGTCCTGCCTGACGCACATAACCTACTGGGGTTTCAGCAGAACGATACTTCAAGAAAAGTTCCTGCAAACGATAGAGTTGCCAGTAGCGTCCGTGTGATTTCGGGTTATAGACGGCAGTGACAAAGTCACCCACTGCAGCAGCCTTGATGCGTCGCTCAATCACTTCCCAAGGTGTCATCAGGTCAGACAACGAGATCAAACATACATCATGTCCGATAGGAGCCCCCAGCAATGAGGCTGCCTTCTGGAAAGCAGAGATACCTGGCAGCACCTCCACTTCGATGGAGGACTGTCGTTCTTCTCGCATCTCATAAATCAGCGGAGCCATTCCGTATAGTCCGGCATCGCCAGAGGAAATCACCACAACAGTCTTCCCCTGTTCTGCCAATAAGAATGCCTATTCCGCCCGTTCCCGTTCTTTCTTCATCCCAGTGTCGATGCACTCACAGCCATCTTTGACGTACGGTTCGATAAACTGGAAGTAATACTTATACCCCACAATGACATCTGCCCCTCGTACTGCCTCTAACACAGCGGGGGTGATGTCTTCTTTGCTACCAGGTCCAATGCCTGCAATGATGATCTTTCCCATATCTATATGATCAGTAATACGGTGACAACCATCACAACCATCATCACCTCCGCACCCCGATTCACGAGAACAGCAGTTCTCATATCAGAAGTGGTGAGCAGACGATCATTGTCACCGATATATGGTTTGTCGAAAAATTGTCCGAAATAGGTGTGTGGTCCTCCAAAGCGACAGTCGAGGATACCAGCAAGGGCTGCCTCTGGATAGCCGCTATTGGGTGAAGCGTGGCATCGCCCGTTTCGCCAGACGAAGCCAAACAACTTCGGCTTTCCAGAGACTATTATCATCAAGAATGCCGTCAGACGGGCTGGGATGTAGTTGGCGATGTCGTCGATGTGGGCCGCCCAACAACCGAAATCCTTGTAGCGTTCTGTCTTGTAGCCTATCATCGAGTCGAGGGTGTTCACCATCTTATAGGCCAGCATACCTGGCGTTCCTAACAAAACCAACCAAAAGAGCGGAGCAATCACACCGTCACTCAGATTCTCTGCCAACGTCTCAAGGGCTGCCGTCCGTACTTCCTGGGCAGAGAGTTCCGAAGTATCACGTCCTACGATACGGGCCACTTGTTTTCTCCCTTCCTCCAATGAACGGTCCAAAGCCAGGAATACTGCCCGAACCTCTCGAATAAGGGTGGTACCTGCTAAGCAATAGAAGATGATGATTGCATCAAAGAGAAGTGAAAAGGTGAAAAAATAAAAAAGTGAAAAAGACAAAGAATCATGCAGGAACCATGTAATAGCAAAGACGAGAAAAATCAGAAGGACCGCCATCAGAGCACCCTTTAACTTCCGATAAGAGCCTTTATTGAGTCGATGCTCACCGAAGGCAATCATCTTTCCGAACCAGACGATTGGATGCGGCTGTCTGGCGGGATCGCCAATCAACAGATCGAGCACCCAGCCAATGAGCAATGATATCGGATTAGTCATCGGTTAATATCTGATAGAGTCGCTGCATATCCACATGGCGACGGACATGATCGGCGAGTTTGTTGTATTGTTCTTCCTTGAAAGCCTGATAGTCGAATGTCTTCGTAGCACTCAACTTGTCGGCGAAAGGCTCCAACAGAAAATCCACAAAGGCCTGATTGTCGAGGATGCCGTGAACGTATGTACCCATACATTTGTTGTCAACGATGTATCCGTCTTCTCGTCCGTCGCTGAGGTGCAAAAGCGGTGCGGCCTTTGCCTCACCGAAAGGAGAGGTCTCCCCTATGTGAATCTCGTAGCCTTTCCCATATTCACACTCGACCTGTCGCGTCATCTTTTCGCCACTCATCGTGGTAGTGACGGGAAGGAGTCCAAGTCCAGGCAGGCGATTGATGTCGCCCTCTATATGCTCAGGATCGCACACCTCGACACCCATCAGTTGGTAGCCACCACAGATGCCCAACACAGATGTCCCATTGCGGCGGGCTTGGATGATGGCCTGTGCACATCCATTACGCCGCAGTTCGTAGAGATCGTGGATGGTCGACTTGGTTCCGGGCAGGATGATGATATCTGCCTGACGGATATCCTCCACGTTGTTCGTATAGAAAAGATGGATACGAGGATCCTGCTCCAACGAGTCGAAGTCGGTATAGTTGGAGATATGCTGCAACATGACCACAGCGATGTTCACCTTTCCCTGTTGCACCTCGAACGATTTCCGCGCCAGTGCCACAGAATCCTCCTCCTCGATATGGATGTCTTTATAATAAGGTATGATACCAAGCACGGGTACCCCACAGATATTTTCCAGTATCCGCTTACCCTCCTCAAAGAGCCGCATATCACCCCTAAACTTATTGATAATAATACCCTTGATAAGTAACTGGTCTTCTGGGGATTGTAGAGCGATACTTCCATAGACGGAAGCAAAGACGCCGCCCCTATCTATATCTCCCACGAGGATGACATCCGCCTTGGCATGACGCGCCATCGGGAGGTTCACCAAGTCCGTATCACGCAGGTTGATTTCCGAGATGCTGCCTGCCCCTTCCATCACAATGGGATTATACCGTTCAGCCAAACGGTCAAAGGCGGCACAGACCTCACTGCGGAAATCGATGTCAGACTCACCGCGCCGCCAATAATCGTAGGCATTTTTATTGCCGATGGGTTTACCGTTCAGCACGACCTGCGACGTATGGTCACTCTGAGGTTTGAGCAACAGAGGGTTCATATCCGTATGACAAGGGATGCCTGCCGCCTCAGCCTGTACAGCCTGGGCTCTTCCGATCTCCAGTCCTTCTGGAGTAGCGTATGAATTGAGTGCCATATTCTGTGCCTTGAAGGGAGCAGGGTGATAGCCGTCTTGTCGGAAGATCCGACAGAAAGCCGCCGCCACGATGCTCTTACCCACATCACTGCCCGTCCCGGCAAACATCACGGGATGGAGTTTAGACACAGAATTGGCTGATATCATAAAGATGCGTGTAACTTGCTAAGACATTCTTATATCTGAGCACTGGGGTATCGACGGGTTCCCCTTTGGCATTAAATACCTGAACAGTTGACTCTTGCGGCTGAGTCATAAACTGCGTATAGTGAAACTCATGTCCCCGATATTCCTTCCCGTCCAGTTCAAAACGACGATACCCTAATGAGAGTTTTCGATCTGCCTGACGGGCTGTGATGGTATAGGGCAATACACCACACATCGGATAGTCACCCTCGTCAGTCACGATATTGTTGCAAAGATACATCATACCGCCACACTCGGCAACCACTCTCCCACCCTGTTCCACGAAGTCCTTGATGGCCTTGCGACAGGCTTCGTTGCCAGTCAGTGCCTCCATATGTTTCTCAGGATAACCGCCAGGCAGGTAAAGCAAATCGATACCGATAAAGTCCGGCACGTCCACCTCCGGGTTAAAATACTGTACGGATGAGAATCTTTTGAGGTTTTCCTTATAGAAAAACGAGAAACTCTCTTCGCTACGGGCCATAAGAACAGAGAGGTTCAATGTAGGCAACTGGGCAGGTTGGGAAACAGGTGTGTCAAGACCAAGAGGTGTCTGGCGGAGTAGTTCTTCCCAATCCAGATTATCCCATAGCAGTTGCGATAGATAAAATGACTGAGGGATTACCGAGAAGTCAAGACCCAAGTAGCGGGAGTCTTGTTCAAGTTCTTCATCTTTCAGCAGACAGCCTAAGTACGGCACACCCAGATCCTCGCACACCTGACGGAGTATACTGACATGTTTGGGCGACCCCACCTTATTAAAGATGACACCCGCAAAGCGCACATCCTTGCAGAAGTTGAGGAATCCTTGTAACAATGCCGCTGTAGAATAGGCTGCCGACTTCGCATCCACTACCAACACCACGGGGATGTCCAGTATGCGGGCAATCTCTGCCGACGAACCACAATCTCTGTCGTAGCCGTCAAAGAGTCCCATCATCCCCTCCACGATACAAAAATCTGCATCGGCACCATAGTGCGCAAACAATTCCCGTACATGGTCTGGCGTAGTCATAAACGTATCGAGGTTGATGCTCGGATGCCCGCACACAGCCTCATGAAATTTCGTATCAATATAATCCGGGCCGCATTTGAACGGCTGTACATGATACCCCTTCAACGCCAACAATGCCATCATGCCCCGGGCTATCGTTGTCTTACCAGAGCCACTGGCAGGTGCTGCGATGAGAAAAGCCTTTTTGTTCATTACATTTCGTGAGTCCATCGTTTATATTTCATTTTTTTCTGTATATCTGCTGCAAAATTACAAAATAAATTGTATCTTTGCAACAAAATCGGTCGAAAAAAGGAATACGCTATGAAACGTATCATACTTATAACAGGCGGTCAGCGCTCAGGCAAGAGCACGAAGGCCGAGGAACTGGCACTGAGCCTGAGTGCCTATCCCGTCTATGTGGCGACGGCACATATCTGGGACGAGGAGTTTCGTGAACGTGTCCGCAGACATCAGGAGCGTCGTGGACCACAGTGGACTAACATCGAAGAGGAG
Source organism: Prevotella sp. (assembly GCA_017518935.1). Taxonomy (GTDB): domain Bacteria; phylum Bacteroidota; class Bacteroidia; order Bacteroidales; family Bacteroidaceae; genus Prevotella. The sequence continues at coordinate 11,907 of JAFWTK010000307.1, read as the reverse complement.
ATGTATCTGAGCCGCCACGATATGACGGGCAAAGTGGTTGTCATCGACTGTGTGACGCTTTGGCTTACCAATTTCTTCTTTTCCAATGATTCCGATGTAGATAAGTCGATGGAATTGTCCAAGGCAGAGTTTGATGCCTTCACGGCTAAAGAGGCTACCTATATCTTCGTCACCAACGAGATCGGCCTCGGTGGTGTCAGTGAGAATGCCATCCAACGCAAGTTTACGGATCTTGAAGGCTGGATGAACCAGTATATTGCCTCAAAAGCCGACGAAGTCATACTCATGGTCTCAGGCATACACATTAAAATAAAATAAACAACGGTTTTTACGGATGGAACGGAGAATCAAGCATGAAAGTTTTTAATATCCCCCCCATAGACAGATCCATGAAAGCGGTGATCCAAGAGAAGATCGACAACCTAAACAAACCCAAAGGCTCTTTGGGCAGGCTTGAAGAGTTGGCGATGCAGATATGTCTGATTCAACAGACACTCACGCCCTCGCTAGACCACCCTTGTCACCTGTTGCTTGGCGGCGATCACGGCATAGAGCGGGAAGGCGTCAGCGTGTCGCCTCGCGAGGTAACTTGGCAACAGATGATTAACTTCACCCGTGACGGCGGCGGAGTCAATATGTTTTGTCGCCAGCACGGTTTCAAACTGCGTATCGTCGATGCTGGTGTAGACTATGATCTATCTGCCGTCGAGGGCATTATCAACCGTAAGATAGCCCGGGGTACCAAGAACTTTCTCTACGAGCCAGCCATGAGTGAGGAAGAGTTCAACCAGGCAATACAAATCGGCTCTAATCTTGTGGATGACTGCTATGCGGAGGGCTGTCATATCCTGAGCATTGGCGAGATGGGCATTGCCAACACCTCCCCCTCCAGCATCTGGATGCATCTCTTTGGAAACATCCCCCTCAAGGATTGTATCGGAGCCGGGGCATGTCTCGACACCCCAGGCATCCGCCATAAATTCGAAGTACTGTCGAAGGCTGTTGAGCAGTTTAACAGATCTAATGAGCAACCCATTAAACCCATTATTACTCTCCGCTATTTCGGCGGTTTCGAAATGATTGCCGCCATTGGTGCTATGCTCCGTGCGGCTGAGTTACACCTTATTATATTAATAGATGGCTTTATCATGACGGCTTGTGCTTTGGCAACCATACGACTTTATCCTGCCTCGCAGGACTATATGATCTTTACCCACTGTGGCGATGAGAGCGGACACCAGAAGATGCTGGATATCATCGGTGCCAAACCCCTACTCCATCTCGGTCTCCGCCTGGGCGAAGGAACAGGTGCACTCTGTGCCTTCCCCATCATCGACTCTGCCGTCCGCATGATGAACGAGATGAACAATTTCCAGAATGCGAACATCACCAAATACTTCTAGTTGTGGAACAACAAATAAAGTCTCATTGTAACAAAATAGGGAGAATATGCAAGTAGACAAAGACCAAACACGATGGTATGACCGTATCTGGGCGGCATTTATCTTCTTTACCCGTATGCCGTTCTGGCGACTGCACGAGCCACCGAAGGAATGTTATCAGACAGTGGTGGAGCACTGGCCACTGACCGGCTGGTTGACTGGTGGCGTGATGGGACTCGTCATCTATTTCGGTAGTCTGGTGCTGCCATATACAGTGACGATACTCCTCGCCATCGCTATCCGTCTGCTGATAACAGGTGCGCTGCATGAAGACGGACTGGCCGATTTCTTCGATGGTTTTGGAGGTGGCGGCAACAACCGTCAGCGCATTCTCGACATCATGAAAGACTCACGCATCGGCACGTATGGGGTGCTTGGACTTATCTTCTACGAACTGCTCCTTGCGGCTACGCTCATTTCGATTCCAGCCTACTGTGCCGCATTTATGGTACTTGCAGCCGATCCTTTCTCGAAGATGGTGACCTCACAACTGTTATTGATGATGCCGTATGCCAGAAATGCAGAAGAGGCTAAGGCCAAGACAGTCTATCGGAAATTCAACGCCTGGGCAGGTGTCAGTCTGGCCATTCAGGGATTGCCTGCGATGATCTTTTTCATCTGGATGATGGGGCTCGACTGGCAGGTGATGATCTTCATTCCTGCTATTATATTCTATATGCTCTACCTGCTGATTTGGCGAAAGATTCACGGCTATACGGGCGACTGCTGTGGAGCAGTGTGCCTGCTGGTAGAACTGACGGTGTATCTGGTCGTCAGTGCAATTAACTATATGAATCCGCTATGAAGTTCCCCAAATAGGTGTCCTTAGTAGAACTTAAAGTACCTGCGGGCATTGTTGTAACTGATGTCCTCGACCATGCGGCCCAATATCTCCATGTCGCAAGGCAGCAGACCTTTCTCCACATCGTTGCCTAAAAGGTTGCAGAGAATACGACGGAAATACTCGTGGCGCGGATACGAGAGGAATGAACGCGAGTCAGTCAACATACCCACGAACCTCGACAGCAGTCCGAGCACTGAGAGTGCGTTCATCTGCTTAATCATACCGTCCATCTGGTCGTTGAACCACCAGCCGCTGCCCAGTTGTATCTTTCCCGGCTCGCCTCCCTGGAAATTGCCGAGCATCGTGGCAATCATCTCATTAGCACAGGGGTTCAGCGTATAGATGATGGTACGCGTCAGTTTATCGCGCTGACAGAGATTATCGAGGAAACGCGACATCGCCTTGGCAGTGTTGAACTCACCGATGCTGTCGAAGCCCGTATCGGCCCCTATCAGGTTGAACATCTTCGTATTATTGTCGCGGATGGCACCATAGTGGAACTGCTGTGTCCAGTCGGCATCTGCATCCATCTCAGCCATCACTGTCAGGAAGCAGTTCTTGTACTGACAGATCTCAACTGTCGATAACTGCTGTCCACGCAAGGCCTTTTCGAAGATAGTCTCTATCTGCGAGTCGGTATATTCCTCATCGTAGAACTCCTCAAGTCCGTGATCCGAGAGTTTACAACCCTGAGCGGCAAAGAAGTCGTGACGTTTCTGTAAGGCATCTACCAGATCAGCAAATTTGCGAATCGTCATACCGCTGACGTGTGACAGTTCGTCAATATAGACGCCAAACCCAGGCTTCTCAATATTCATAGCACGGTCTGGGCGCCAGGCGGGAAGCATCATCGGATCGTCATCGGCCTTGTGCTTGGCATACTCAATGTGGTTATGCAAGTCGTCTACTGGGTCGTCAGTAGTACAAACACACTCCACATTGTAATGTTTCATCAGGCCACGGGCAGAGAACTCAGGCTGGCGCAGTTTCTCGTTGTACTCGTCAAATATCTCACGGGCGGTCTTGGGCGAGAGTTGCTTCGTAATGCCGAAGGCGGTCTTCAGTTCCAGATGCGTCCAGTGGTACAGCGGGTTGCGGAAACAGTAGGTGATAGTCTCGGCCCACTTCTCGAATTTCTCCCAGTCGCTGGTGTCTTTGCCCGTACAGTACTTCTCCTCCACCCCATTGGTGCGCATGGCGCGCCACTTGTAGTGGTCGCCGCCCAGCCACACTTCGGTGATTGACTTGAAACGGTGGTCGTTGGCCACCATCTCGGGGTCAAGGTGACAGTGATAGTCTATGATCGGCATCTTGGCCGCATAGTTGTGATACAGGTCCTGCGCCGTCTTGGTGTCGAGGACGAAGTTGTCATCGTTGAATGGTCTCATTTCGTATAATCTTTTTCGGGTGCACAGTTTATAAAAGACAGAATCTGATTTACTATCTCATCCTCGGTTTTACCGTCGACTTTGAAGACAAGGTCGTAGTTTCGGGTATCGTAGCGCGAGGTACCAGTGTACTTCATGACATAGTTCTCGCGCATCTTATCTACCTTCTCAATGGTCTTGCGGGCCACTTCCTCGGTCACCTGCTGCTTACGCATCAAACGCTCTACACGTAAAGGCAACGATGCCTGTATGAGGATACTCAGGTGGTTGGGATGATTGCGAAACACAAAGAAGGCGCTGCGACCTGCAATGACACACGACTCCTCCTCGGCGATACCTTGCAGGATATCGGTCTCGGCCTTAAATATTTCGTCGGTAGTCAGCAGGTCGGGCATGTTCACAGGATCCACCTGATAATATTGCTGGCCATTTCCGATGCCCCATCCCTCGCCAATACGTGCTACACGCTTGAAGTCCTCCCACCAGGAATGGTTGCGGCCCTTCATCTTTTCAATTTCCTCGAAGGTGAGGTTAAACTTATCCTCCAGCCCTTTGATGAGTGCCTTGTCGTAAAACTCCACACCTAACTTCTCTGCTAACTTGCGGCCTACTGTCCTACCGCCACTACCCAACTCACGGTTGATAGTAATGACATATTTCTCATACTTGTTCATAATAAGACCTTTTGATGATTCATAGTGCAAAGGTACAAATAATTTCTGAAAAATATATGATTCCTTATAGTTTTTTTCACCATGTCGGTAAATATTTGTATCTTTGTCGCCGAGAACATAATAACAAGATTCTTTATGCAACGGAGAGTACTACTTATTTATACTGGCGGAACCATCGGCATGAACCGCAACCCGCAAACGGGGGCCTTGGAGCCCTTCGACTTCGAGCACCTGCTGAATAATGTACCTGAACTCAGGCAGTTCGATACTTGTATTGAGACTTATCAGTTCGACCCGCCCATCGACTCCAGCGACATGACACCAGCCCTGTGGACCGACCTCAGCCACTGCATCGCCGACCACTACTGGCAGTACGACGGCTTCGTGGTGCTCCACGGCACCGACACGATGGCCTACACCGCCTCCGCCCTCTCCTACATGCTGGAGAACCTGACGAAGCCCGTCGTCTTCACGGGTTCGCAACTGCCCATCGGACAGTTACGTACCGACGGCAAGGAGAACCTGATCACATCGATAGAGATTGCTGCCGCCTGCGACGAGGAAGGGCATGCCTTGGTACCCGAGGTAGGCATCTACTTCAACTCGCATCTACTGCGCGGCAACCGCACCACGAAGCAGAGTGCCGAGGAGTTCAACGCCTTCGAGTCGTTCAACTATCCGCACCTCGTGGATGCCGGCGTGAATATCGCCTATCATCAGGAACGTATCCTGAAGCCAGATTTCTCGAAACCGATGATGCCCCACTTCCGCCTCGACAACAACGTGATTATCTTCTCGCTTTTCCCGGGCATCCGCGAAGACCTGATACGACATATCATCCACACACCCAACCTGAAGGCTATCGTGATGCGTACCTTCGGCTCAGGCAATGCCCCGCAATCGCCCTGGCTGCTGAACGCCCTCAAAGAGGGAACGAAGAACGGCAAGGTGATCGTGAACGTCAGCCAGTGCCTGCAAGGCGCCGTCGAGATGTCACGCTACGACTGCGGCTATCATCTGCAAGAGGCTGGTGTCATCAGCGGACGCGACATGACGGTGGAGAGTGCCGTCACCAAACTGATGTATCTCCAGAGCCACCATCCCGATGATCCCGAGATGGTACGCAGCCTGATGCAACAGAGCATCCGAGGCGAAATGACGATATAATAAGAAATCCCCGCCGGGTTGGCGGGGATTTCTTATTGAGATTAGTCTTCTTCCTTCATTTCTTCCTCGTGCTGCTTGATCAGCGCCTGCTGGATGTCGTTCGGAACCAGTTCGTATGAAGAGAACTTGGTATTGAACGAAGCGCGGCCTCCGGTCAGCGAACTGAGTGCGATGGAGTAACTGGCAAGTTCCTTGAGAGGAATCTTGGCAGAGAGTTTCTGATAGCCAGCCTCACTGTCCATACCCATGATGATGGCACGACGACCCTGCAGGTCGGACATCACATCACCCATATAGTCGGCGGGCACGAGTACTTCGAGGTCATAGATCGGCTCCAACACCTTAGGACCTGCCTCTTTGAAGGCGGCACTGAAGGCGTTACGGGCAGCCAACATGAACGACAATTCGTTGGAGTCAACCGGGTGCATCTTACCGTCGTAGACTATGACGCGCACGTCACGGGCATAAGAACCTGTCAACGGACCCTGTTCCATACGCTCCATCACACCCTTCAAGATGGCGGGCATGAAGCGCATATCAATGGCACCACCGACAACGCTGTTGATGAAGACGAGTTTGCCGCCCCACTCCAGATCCTTCTCTTCCTTCGACTTGATGTTCATCTTGAACTCCTGACCGTTGATGGTGAACGATGTAGGATCGGGCATACCGTCCTGATACGGCTCCACAATCAGGTGAACCTCACCGAACTGACCGGCACCACCCGACTGTTTCTTGTGACGATAGTCGGCACGGGCCATCTTCGTAATAGTCTCACGATACAGGATCTTCGGCTCCAGGTATTCAATCTGGATTTTCTCATTGTTCTCCATACGCCACTTCAAGGTGCGGAGGTGGAACTCGCCCTGTCCGTGAACGATGATCTGGCGCAACTCCTTCGACTGCTCGACAACCCATGTAGGATCCTCCTGACGCATCTTGTTCAGGGCAGACATCATCTTCTCGGTCTCAGACTCATTGATGGCCTTGATGGCACGTGAGTACTTCGAGTTCGGATAGACGATGAAGTCAAACTTATTGTCAGCATCCTTGCCGTTCAAGGTGTTACCAGTCTTAACATCCTTCAACTTCACGGTACAACCGATATCACCGGCATTGAGTTGATCTACCTGTACGCGGTTGGCACCAGCGCAGGCATAGAGTGTACCGATGCGCTCCTTCGAGCCACGGTCAGCGTTTGTCAGATCGTCGCCGCTCTTCACGGAGCCACTCATCACCTTGAAGTAAGACACTTCACCGATGTGGGGCTCCACACCTGTCTTGAAGAAGTAGAGCGAAGCAGGACCAGCCGTGTCGGGAGTAATCTCCTTACCTGCGGTGTTCTTCACCTTTGCTGACTCGCTGACGAATGGCACCACGTTGCCGAGGAACTCCATCAGACGGCGCACACCCATATCGCGACCTGCACAGACGCAGAACACAGGGAAGATGCTACGTGTGACAAGGCCCTTGCGGATACCCTCACGCATCTCATCCTCACTGAGGTCTTCGGTCTCAAAGAACTTCTCCATCAGAGAATCATCACCAGCAGCGGCAGCCTCCACGAGGGCAGCCTTCATCTCCTTGGCCTTATCCATCTGGTCGACAGGGATGTCCTCGATGATGGGTGCACCACCCTCGGGCTTCCAAGAGTACTTCTTCATCAGTAGCACGTCGATAACGCTGTTGAAACCTGCACCTGTGGCGATAGGATACTGTACAGGAACACAGTTCGGACCATAAGTCTCCTTCAGACGGGAGAGAATCTGATCGAAGTCGCAGTTATCGCGATCCAACTGGTTCACCAGGAAGATGACGGGCTTCTGGAACTTCTCCGTGTTGCGGAAAGCATTCATCGTCCCCACCTCGGGGCCATACTGGCCGTTGACGAGGATGACGGCCTGATCCGTCACGTTCAGGGCAGTGATGGCACCTCCCACGAAGTCATCTGAACCCGGGCAGTCGATGATGTTCAGTTTCTTGTTGTTCCACTCCACATGGAAGACGGTAGAGAATACGCTGTAGCCGTACTCCTGCTCCACGGGGAAGTAGTCGCTCACGGTATTCTTCTGCTCAACAGTACCGCGACGCTTGATAATACCTGCTTCGAAAAGCATTGCCTCGGCAAGAGTGGTCTTGCCGCTACCCGCACTGCCAATGAGTGCGATGTTCTTGATCTCGTTTGTTTGATAAATCTTCATATCTGTCGGTTTTTTAGGTAAATTATTCGTTTTGAGTGCGCTAAATTAGACAATTTTTCAGAAAACACCAAAGAAATCTTTCTATTATTAAACAAAATTAGTAATTTTACCGCCGGAATGGCTGGATTATACATACATATTCCATTTTGCAGGAGCCGTTGCATCTATTGCGGCTTCTATTCGACGACCGCCCTCAATCTCCGCCAGCGGTACGTCGAAGCGCTCTGCAAGGAAATAGCGCTGCGCCCCTCGGACAAGCAGGACATCGAGACCATTTATCTCGGCGGCGGGACGCCCTCGCAACTGACGATTCCCCAACTGCATCAGATTTTTGATGCCATCTATAAATATAATAAGGTGTCGCCAGATGCCGAAGTGACCATCGAGATGAACCCCGACGATGTGACAGAGGCATTTGCCGACGGACTGTGCTGGTTGCCCGTCAACCGCGTGAGCATGGGGGCCCAGACCTTCGACGACAAACGACTGAAATGGTTGCACCGCCGCCATACCTCTCACCAAGTAGCAGAAGCGCTGGAACGCCTGCGCGACAATGGCATCCGGAATATCAGCATCGACCTGATGTACGGTTTCCCCGGTGAGACCCTATCCGACTGGAAGGCAGACATCACTGCCGCCCTGAGTCTGAATGCGGAACATCTCTCCGCCTACTGCCTCACCATCGAGGAAGGCACCCCACTGGCGAGAATCATGGGGACAGGTTGCTTGATACCCAGGCAAAGCCCAGATCAAGAACCTGTCCCCATGATTCTCCCCGATGAAGAGACAGAACGCTCGATGTACGAACTCCTTATCGACCGCCTCACATCCGCAGGCTACGAGCACTACGAGATCTCCAACTTCGCCCGTCCTGGCTTCCGTTCCCGCCACAACTCCGCGTACTGGAACGACACCCCTTACATCGGTATCGGTGCTGCCGCCCACTCCTACGACGGTCATACCCGCAATTGGAACATTGACGACATCTACCAGTACATCGAGGGCATGGAGAGCGGGAAACGTCTTTTCGATGCTGAGACCATTGAAGGCGACACCCGTTACAACGACCGTCTCACCGTCGCCCTTCGTACCCGTGAAGGTCTCGACCTCTCTACTCTCTCAGACCGTCACCGCGACTATGCCATCAAAAACGCCCGTCGTTTCCTCAACAACGGGCTTCTCCATATCACCCCTGCCAATCACCTCGCTCTCACCCGCCAAGGCCTCTTCGTCAGCGACATGATCATCTGCGAACTGATGCTGGTGTGAATATTCTATTTTTCTTGTTTTTTCTTGAACATCAGGTTCATGCTGTTCAGATAATCCGTTGGCGTTACGCCGAAAGCAAATTTGAAGGCACTGATGAAAGCCGCAGAATCCTTGAAACCACACTTACTGGCTATGTCGCCCATCGAACAGTCTGCGCAATCCATGAGTATCTTTGCTGCGTATTCTGCCCGTAAAGAGTTAATATAATCAAGCGTCCTGTCGGGATCTTTATAGCGTGGCACCAGTTTACAGAACGTCTCCAGATCTATTTCCATAAACCCTGCCAGCGACTGTTGGTCGAAATCCGGACCTGTAAAGGGCTTCTCCTTGTTCACGCGAGCATCCATCTTCACATAGAAGGCCCGGCATTCATCCATTTGGACAGCCTTGACAACCTTAGGCTTCGGTTGTTTTTTCATCAGTATATCTTCCTGCTCGTCAAGCGACAATGCCCCGTCGCCCACTATGGCCCGGTAATCATCCAGTGCATTGAGTATTCGGTATAACTGCTCGTTTCGTCGATTGACAACCCTGTTATGATGCAGACTGAAACCTCCCAACACAAGAAGTAATATCACGATAGATAGCAATATCACAATGATGGCGTCAGCCTCGGCCAACGTAAATGTGTGAGCGTGGCAGAACGAAGTTGCCACAATTAGTAACGAGGCGGTTAAGGTGACTCTCTTGCTCATAATCTATATTTCATTTTAGTTTTACCATCTCCTCAAATTACCGAAACAGGGATAAATTTATACAAAGATATGAATTTTATCTTAGAAACACAAAATTAATCGACATTTTTATTCTTTTTTTGTTTTTTTTAGTTCTTCAATTCATGCGTTTGCTGCGTTTGTTTACTTGGCAGTGACACTCTAAGACAAAAACCTGCCAGAAATGTTAGGTTTTTGCTTTTTTATTTGGTTTTTCGCTCGATTTACACTATCTTTGCACCCAAAATAACAGATTAACTATGCATATACGAATCATGGCAATGGCCACACTGGTGGCCGCAAGTATTCACCTGAGTTCACAAACCATTGAAAAGAACTACAAGGGACTAAATGATGGCAACCCAATCAGTGCCAATGTGTTCTGTGCCGACCCGACGGCGCTGGAGTACAATGGACGTCTGTATGTATACGGTTCGAACGACCACCAGCAATTTATCAAAAATGGGAAAAAAGGCGAGAACACTTATGGTGAAATCAAATCAATCGTGGTATTCTCGACTGATGATATGGTAAACTGGACCTTCCACGGGACAATTGACACGAAGAAAATCTGCTCCAATTGGACAACGAATCCATGGTACCAGGGCTATGGGGTCTCATGGGCACCATCAGTTGTATGGCGTACCAAGGAAGACGGAACCGAAGAGTTCTTCCTTTACTTCTGCAACAGCAGTCACGGGGTTGGCGTGCTGAAGGCCAATTCGCCCGTAGGTCCCTGGAAATCTCCCCTTTCAAGGTTGATGATACATTACGATACATCTGGAGCAAATCGGATAGGTACTAATGCCAATTTCGATCCAGGTGTAGTCATCGATGAGAACGGCATTGGCTGGATTTCTTTCGGTGGCCTTGGCCCCAGTCGGATAATGCCTGATGCTGCCCGTATTGTGAAACTAAAGTCATCAATGACCGCAGTCGATGGTGCGGCAGTCAAGATTCCTGCCCCCTACCATTTCGAGGCCAACGAACTGAATGTCATGGACGGCAAGTTTGTTTATACCTATTGCTCTAACTGGGCTGAACGCAAGGACAGTGAATGGAACGCCTACAAAAAAGAAAAGGGCATCAGCGTTTCAAAGCCTAATACCTGCACCATGTGCTATATGGTTTCCGACAACCCCACGAATCCTGACTCATGGGTGTACAAAGGAGTCTATGGGCCTCATCCTGGTATGGGGACGAACAACAACCATTCCCATCTACAGAAATTTCAGGGTAACTACTATTATATCTACCACGGAGCACCCCTGATGCAGAGTTGGCAAAACGCAGGTCTGATAGACAGTAAAACGAGCATCTTCCGTTCCATCTGCGTGAACAAGGCCACAGTGAACGAGAGTACGCAGAGGATTAGCACGGTTACACCGAACTTGACTGGCTGTACTGCCATCAAGAACCTTGACCCGTATACCTTGCAGGAGGCTGAGACGATGGCTAACTGCGGCGGCGTGATGTACGAGGACTACAAGAACATCAAGACCAATACCAAGGTCAGTACCCTTGGCAATGATGCTTCAGAAAACATGTATATAAAGATGAAGGCTGGTGCCTGGACGCTGGTGCGCAACGCCGACTTCGGCGAGGAAGGCGCCAAGTCGTTTATGCTCAGGGTGAAAGGAACAGGTAAGTTGGAAATACGTTTCAGCAAGTCGTCAAGAGACATCAAGGCCACCATAGAGTTCGCCAGCGCCGACTGGAAAGACTACACGATAGATGTTGACCCGGAGGCCTTCAAGGGCAAGCACAGCCTGTACTTCGTCTTCGACGAGGCCGACAAGGTGCAGTTTGATGCCTGGCAGTTCTCTCACGAGCCCGCCATCAACGGCATCTTCCCCATCAGCACCCCTGCCGCCGATAAGCCCACGGTCCTCTTCGACCTGAACGGACACCGCCTGACGAGCGGCACCCCGTATCGTGGTGTCGTCATCGAGCAGTATCAAGATGGGAATGGAAAAACGCGGAGCCGCAAACGCTTGTCAGCGAATACGGTCCATTGAACGGACCAGACGCTCGTCAGCACGGATGGCGCGCATGGCCATCACATAGAGGATGAGCGCAACGGCTGGCAGCACGGCAGGCCACTCGGGGCGGAAACTGACCGTTCCCCACGACTTGTCGCCTACCGTCTGGCCTACCACGAAATAGCAGATATACCAACCCACGACCAGCAAGGCGTTGAGTCCGCAGA
>JAFWTK010000306.1 GCA_017518935.1 Prevotella sp. | reverse complement strand
GGTCTTTACCATTACCACCACCGAAAACCTCGCCTATCTCATAGGCGCCATTAACAAGGACATCCGTCTCAGGAACTGCTGCAGCATTACCACCGCCATAGACACTCTGAATACTGACATCACAAGTCTCTATAATGACGCTCGTCTTCTTGCCGGACGCAGTAGGCTCATAGTTGGCCAGGTTACCGCCACCATAGACGGCGGCAACTTCATAAGTTGGAGTCACATATCCTGAAGCATCCGGTGTTTTCCCTCTATTATTCTCGAAATCATCGTCTGACGTTCTATTTCCTACCGTCTTCCAAACCGTCACCGTCACATTACCCTGAGGCGATCCGTTCAGGTTGTTACAGCCGAATACGCGACCGCTCTTCACTATGGTGGAATGGTCACCAGAATAATTACTGATGTAGAAGGCTGTTGCCGTCGAAGCGTCATTTTTACCCAGATTCACATTGATATCACCATAGACCGTGGCTTCCACTTCTGGTTGCCAATCGTTAACTGTCTTAAATCCTTCATCACCAGAAGATAAATTATGCTCTGTGTTATAGGCATCTGCTTCTTTTTGAGTATAATGGACACTTTCAGCTATGCGCCCTAATCCGCCACCATAGGCATCACCTTTGATGGTACCGCCATGAAGATTGACGGTTGTCGTATTGTTGGTCAGAATTCCTACCCAACCATTTCTGTAATAGGTTACGCCATTTGCAGCCTTCTCGTCTTCAGTTTCAATTAATTCGTATTCTCCACCAGACTCGGTATATAACCCAGTTACGACAGTCTGGCCAACAGTTACATCCACCGGTTCATACGTAGTAAGATCATAATTGTTTGTATTTGCCAATGCGCCACCGCCATAGACATCATTTTTAACAACACCGTTTGTTAGATTAACGGTCACACTACCACCGACATCCGCCAAGTTGCCACCACCAAACACGTTATAGGTGTTATAATTTTTATCGGAGTTGTTTTTAACGCCAGAAGCATTGATATTCACCACCGTATTACCCAAAGTAGCCGAAGAATCACCGCCACCAAAGACGCCACCTGACTGTGTGGTTATTTCGTCTTCTTTGACCATTCCCTTTACTAATGTATTACCAGTGATGTTCAATGTCACATCACCTAATACTTGTCCAAGGGTGGTCAGGTCTTCCTCGGTATAAAGGATATGATCAGTCGTATTTATAGCCGTTTCCTTACTATTCACCACATCACGGTGTTCCCATCTATATGTATCAGTATTAGGGAGTTCTGCTTTCAGATAGGCACCAAGGTTCTTGTCAAAATGCGGTTGAATTACGAACTGCTGTTCCATCACCTTTACTGGGGGGAGTGAAGCAGAATAACCAGCACCGAACACATTACCTTCTACGGTACAGTTCTCAAGCGTTGACTTAACATCACCATCCACCTTGCCGAGGCTGCCACCACCATAGAAGTTACCAAGACACTGATCGAAAAGATCAAGACGCCCCAGAGGACTGGTAGTAATGGTACAACCTGTGAGTATTGAAGTAACATCATGCGTAGTGGCCAGCGAGAAACTGATATGATCCACAAATAGACGTGCTACGCTTTGGGTATTATTAGACATGGGGATATACTGATAATCTATTCGTGTCTCAACACCACCAAAATCTGGATTATATCTATATTTTAATTCATCTGAAACCCAACCATTCCAATCAGGGTCATTTACTTGGTTGTTTTTGTTATTAGGATATCTGCGATTATAGGAATTCCCACCATAGCCGGCACCAAAGAAGGTACGGAAGGTACAGTTGGTGGCATTGGTGACTACTCTTTTCTCACTGTTCATGTTACCGAACTTAGGACCACCACAGAACTGATCTACCCGACTGTTTGAAATGACGGTATAGATATTGCCCTCTGCGATATGGGCGGCATTAATACCACCAGCATAGAATTCATCGATGTCGGCATTGTCTATCTGCCAGATGATGTTACCGTTAGAATAACTTTCTTTCTCTTTAGTAGTTTCATTTATTGTGAAGCCACCAATGCCTTGCATGCCAGTGCCAGCCACCTTGCCGAAGCGACCACCATTGATATAACATTCTGCATTGTCATCATAATTATTATTGGGGGTATTATATAGACCCGTCAGATAAAATTCATTAAAGTCACCACCAGTTACCGAAATGGGTGGATGAGGACTGACGAACTGGTCTGGATTAGGATTTTTATCAGTTTTCAGATTTTTATCTTGATGCGCTCCAATATGGAATTCCTTGAACCACACATTGCCTCCTACGTGATAGTAAGTTACCGATTCACCTTCTATATGCTCCTCTTCTGCTCCTCCAACAGTCACCCACTGCTCAATCACGCCGCCTTGCAAGATAATGGGGCTATCTACTCTTCTTTTTGAATGATCCTTACTGTTATCGTAATCATACTCAAACTGCGTAACACGGAAGAGACCTGTATTCGTACATTCGAACCAACCTTTTGGTTGCATAATACCAAGGTTATATGTACCCGTTCCTCCTGTGGTTTTCTGCGCCATACCAAGACCTATGATATTCAAGAAATCAACCCTGACAGGATGCACACGAACACGGCTATCGAAACGAAGGATATATGAATAGTCAGGCTCGTTGTCACCATCCAAGTCGACAGAGGTAACCGTATAGGGCTTGCTATTATTTGCATCTGGGTTAGCATTATGGTGATAATTACCTACAAGCACCACAGCATAATCATAAACGGTGTGATTAGTCGTATTCACCCCCTGAAAAAGAGCCATTCCCGTACCCGAACTTGCAATAGCATTGCCCATGGAAGTGTAAACAACCTGGCCATTTGTTTCATCAAGACTATGGGTAGCAAGATCATATTTTTTGCCGTTTTCATAGCGTATACCTCCACCGACAGTTGTGACATTGGCGGCATTAGCCATTGCATTCTTATAGGTCACATCCCAATAGGCATCGGACAGATAAACCGCCTTGCCCCAATAAGGCTCAATGGTGATGGCTGTCACCCCTTCAGGAACATCAAAATAGGCCCCCTGACTAAATACACGACCACTTACACTATATAAATCTTTGTCAGTACAGTGACGATCAGCAAAATTGTATGGAGTGTTAGTTAATTGAACAACTCCATCAGAAACACTTACTTCTGCATCGGCTGGCGTAGTTGTATCATCGTCATTATCTGTAGAGTAATCAGTAGTTCCACCACTTATCGAAACAATTTTCCAGCCTGTCACTACGCGATAACCTGTGTAGTTACCAGTACCCACATCATTATAATAAGGTAACTGTACCTTATAATAGTTGAAGTTAAAGTGGTCTGGGTCTTTATCCATAATATCGAGACTGAGGCTCTCGGTTGAAATATCTGCCCCAGTAGGTGCTCCATAAACAGCATCTGTGGTGCTATTCTGTATGGTTACCGACAATTTAGTGCTCAACTTAGGCCCAACTGTCAAATCACGATCCTTATATGTCTCAGAATGATTTACATCAATATTCACCACCGACGGGTATCTATCGGGCGCTTTCAGTATGGGGTATGGGGTAGATGTGCCTATTTGTGAAGGCTCCAGCACCCATTTCATCATCTCATCCTTGTTTTCTACACTGCCCGTGGCCCACCAAGCCGCCAGTTCGCGGTTACTATTGAGCAGATGACGGAAGAACTCAAAGCGCTGCAAGTAGCGGGTCTCAGCAGCGAGGGCACAATTGTATTTATCTTTATTATTAGTAGTAGTAAGATTACGCACATAAGATGCCTCTTGTCGGAAATAATTGAAATTGTTGACACCGTTCGCGTTACCGTCGTTGGTAATTATCTCACCATTGTATACGGGTGCTTTGTGAGCTCCACCTGTGATATCACCATAGAACATACAGTTCATCACCATTGTTTGAGGATTCTCAGCATTATATACGACATTGTTACGACCTACGATTCCACCCACCTCATTACCTCCAGTGATGTCGGCATAACTGAAGCAGTTGATGACACGAGAACTGCCGTCAAGCAGACCAACGATGCCACCAACATAGCCACTGGTGCCACTAGTCGTACTGCTTTTGATTGTACTGCTGCATGAAGTGATATGGGTATAGCCATCATCATCTGTTTCCACAGTGCTGCCAGTTGCCAACACACCACAGTTGTAAATGCGAGTTGCACCCAAAGCATTATTGGCTATAGCACCAGCATTACCACTTGTGCTAATTGTTGCTTTACTGATAATCACATTTTTAATTATGGCATCCTGTACATAGTCGAACAGCGGTGAATTTGAACTGAGTTCAAACTCAACGAGATTACCATCAATCGTTCCTTTGAAAGGATTAGTACTCGTTCCGATCACAACATCACCTTCTTTTGGCGTTCCTATGGCTTTAAATCCTGAGGCCAATTTGTAACTACCTGTTGCACTGGTGATGTCAGCCAAAGAACTGATAGGGGTTGCAGTGCGTAAATCAACATCAAATGTAACAACATCAGAAGTGTATGTTGTCCCATCAACAATATTGTAAGCGATGGCCTTAAACACATTACGGGCATTGGGCGTTAATGGTAATGCTGATTCTGATATATAGTCATCACCGGCATCACCAGGAACTGGATCTGCCGGGAAGGTTCCATTATCACTGAAAGTATATCTGAAGGTAACGCCCGAAACTTGACTGTTGGTAATGGTAACATTATTTTCTGTGCGCGTAATGATTGGGGGCAGAAGTGCCACATGTATCTGATCACTTATGGCTATTTCTGAGGTCCAATCTGTATTAGTTTTAGTATCGTGATAGATACTGATGGCCTTTACTGTATAATTGGGGCCATAAGCCAAGGTGATATCATTACCTGATGCAGAAGAAGAGGTAGGTGTTGTTCCGTCTATAGTATAATGGACACTGCCTAAGTCACTCGATATAGTTACATTAATGTCATCTATTGTGAAAGTGGGCTTTGCGGGAACAGTTGCCAGTTTCCACTCCGAAGCGCCAGAATTATCCCAAAGGCCGATTTTGTTAGTGCCATTGTTTCCGCCTCTTGTATTAAGGTAGATGTGACCATCAACATTGGTAGCGGCTTTCGGTCTGATGAGGATAATCTGTTGCATGATGTCCTCCGACTCATCACCAATTTGGGGGGTAATCTCGAAAAGGGCGTTTTCCCCTGGATTATCCGTCTCAACAAGTGACACCGTTTCTGTATCGGCCATGACCCCATTAACCACATCCTTCGCCACCAGATAT
>JAFWTK010000305.1 GCA_017518935.1 Prevotella sp. | reverse complement strand
TAGCGGAAGTCAAATCTATGGATAAGGAGTACCCTAACGGGTAGAAATCGTACAAATCGTTACAAATCTCACAAATAGAAAAAAGATTAAAAATGATTTGAAAGATTTGGATAGATTTGTTCGATTTCTCGCGAAGCGACTTAAAAAAATCTCGCCGAAGGCGACTAAACAAAATGCTACCTTCTCCCGATACCTTCAAACAAAGGCGTTATGAAACTTGGGACGGGAGACCATGGGTGAAGCACATGGTGGGCACGTATGTGATGATGATGCCCCAGTGCCGACCATATCAAGTATCGATCGTCAGACCAGTCACCATGCTCTTGTCCGTTGCAAACAGGAGGAAGACCGCCCACCACACCCCAGAAAGCATGGTCAGCCTCCACCGCCACCACGATGTCGCCCTCACTGTGCCGTATCATCTCCTTAGGCCTGCCTGAGAAGGGGTAATCGCGTTCGGCATAGTTGCGCACCAACGACTCATCGGCCAATAGGGCATGCTCAAAAGTCCATTCCTTGATATACGTGCCGATTGGCATCGTCATGCACAGTGGTTTCTGTCGCAGGAAGAAATAAGGGAAGTGCGCCCCTTCGTCCTCGCACAACTCTTCCATGCGGATGATGGCGTCTTCTTTGGTGGGGAAGACACCCACAAGGCTTTTCCGCACGTTGCAAGGAATAACGCCTTCCGTCTCAAAGCAGCGCAAGGCATTCTCTTCGTCCATAGGATTCGTCACCATCCAGGCCTCCAGTTCATAGTAAGGCTGGCTGTAGATGTGTGGATATACTTGCAAGGTGCTGTTGGGGTCTCGTCGTTTCATAGTAGTTTTCCTTGAGGGGTTACGATACGTTGGTGTGTGAGGGCAACATCAGCCCAAAACATCTTGATTCGCAGGATGTCTTGAGGGCAGTATAGGCTTTCGGTATACAAATGCTGGAAAGCACAGCACATGACAAAATCGCCGTAGGGTCGTGCACCGCCATAACTGAAGAGGAGCGATGATTGCACTTCGCGTTCCCAATTCCACTCATCGCCCAGGGTGTAATCCGGACTGCCCGAGAACTCGATGTGCAACAGGTCGCGCTCACCCACCTCCTCAATGATAGCCATCATACGGTCGTAGTCGGAGCCAGTCTCGTCGGCTTTTTCATCACCAGTGACTGTCTCTGCTTCTTCCCATCCTTCGGCAAAGATTCTGCCACATACCTGACAGTCGTTTCTCCATTCCTCCTCCTCGTCTTTCAGCCAAGCCTCATAGAGCGTCTTGATTTTCTTGCACGTCTTTCGGCTGAGGTCCAGCAGCGTGTCATTGATTTCAGAGAATCGGCGGTAAGACTCCTCCGTCTGATGAAACATCCTGTTCATCAGCCGTTTTCTCGCCTCTAAAAGCAGTTGCAGACAGCGTCGTTCACCGCCCTTCGTCTGCCACCCATCCCAGCGCTCATCCTTCCTATATTGGTCGTACACCTCCAAGATACCTTCTTCTATCTGCCGCAATATTTTCTCCGCATCGCAATGCCAGTCGTGAGCAGCCAAAAGGACATCACGCAAATGTTCGGGCACAAACCGATAGTCTGTGCCGAACATTTGGTAGAAGGTGGAAGTGCCTAGTATCATATTTAAAGAAGATTCATGAAAGAATGTAACATTATTAGACTGCTATTAATGTTTCCCTTTCTGTAAGTCTTTCTATTTAAATAATACTGAGAAGAAAAGATGTCAATTTGTTCTCCCTATCATTGAGAAATTTAGCAATATCTATTTCCTTGAGACTTAGTCCATCTAAGAAACGATGACCTAACCATTGATTTTTATCAGCCTGATTCATAGATTTACATTTATCTGAAACCCATTGCTCCAATGGATTATCACTCTTTATAACATTTTCTGATTTTTCGAGCCACTGAAGATTGACAATGGAATCGTATAGTTTCTTATTATCTTTATTTTGCACGAAATTTGATGGCATCAAATTATATCTTGCCATGGGATGTAAATGGTCTTGTTCAAATGCTGTACTTTGATAATTGACATCGGGGAACAATAATGACAATAAGGGGATGCTGTAGCGATCACCTTTCCTAGTTGTGCGAAGGAATTCCCTGATTTTATCTTCTGAAATATACCAATCGTCACTCAGGCATTTTTTAATGTCTTGTGTAGGAAAGCAGATCAAAGTCTTATTTATGTAGTATTGATTGAAGTTATCAGTAAATGCATGTCTGATTTTAGTCAACACATTATCGGATGAATGTGCAAAAATTCGTATCAATATTGCTGAAAGAATCCATTTCTTAACCTCTGGCCGATCTTTTTTGAAATTTACTGAATTGGCAGGATCTTT
>JAFWTK010000304.1 GCA_017518935.1 Prevotella sp. | reverse complement strand
TTTGGCGCAAAGAAAGAAGCAAAGAAACATCCACCCCCACTAAATCTCCCCCTATATGGGGAGACTTAGATCAGGTGCCGAACTACTCGGCACTTTACACTAAGGTAAAATCGACCATCAAAGGTCGATTTTGTGGTTAAAATAATAGGTCATCCATTTTGACGTATTGTGCGTGAATTGGGAGAATGACCTACTGTCCCACATATCAGTTGGCAACCTTCAAGGCCTGGACATCAAAATTGACAACTCGTCCCTGTGTTCCCGGATAAATGGTGAGCCCTACGTATAAAAACCGTTAAATAAGATGCAAAAATTCGCTGTATATTGAGAAGTTTTTGTATTTTTTCAAAAAATTCTAATTATGGAGAGAATTAGACGTAAAGACTATATAGCTCAAGCGCAGTGGCTATGATGTATATGTGGGGCAGCTTAGCGGCAAGGAGATAGACTTTGTGGCCCGCAGGGGAGATGAGGTCCTGTATGTTCAGGTGGCCTTACAGGTGACAGGCGAAGACACCTATGAACGTGAGTTTGGCAACTTGAAACTAATTAAGGATAATTATCCCAAGTATGTGGTGACAATGGACCCGAACGTGGGTCTGATTCACGATTCGGGGATCGTAGCTTGTACAGCAAGGCAATTTCTCTTGAATCTTGATATTTGAACTCACCTTATGAGTGAAGATGTTCATTTCTCTGGCGCAGAGAAACGGAACCAAAGAGACATCCACCCCTGACCAAACCTATCCCCTATATGGGACAGGCTTAACTGAAAATCGCAGAAACCGTCGATTTTCAGAGTACACTAAGGTAAAATCGACCATCAAAGGTCGATTTTGTGGTTAAAATAGTAAGCATTGTCAGAGTGGAATCTTTGTTTGAAAGCATAGCGGAGAATCTTGAAGAAATGCAGCATGTGATTGAAAAAACGGCTCTTTTCGATTGTTTTTTACGGAAAAATTTGGGAAAAATCTCAAAAAGGTGTATATTTGCAGCGTCAAAAATCTCAAAAAGGTGTATAATATGGCAGAGCAAAAATCTCAAAAAGGTGCGGATAGCATCGCTATGAAGAGAAAAATATACCAGCAACTCCTTGACTGGAAAGAGAAAAGGAATGGTGAAGTTGCCCTTCTTGTAGAAGGAGCACGACGAATAGGTAAGAGTTACATTGTGGAAGAGTTCGCCAAGAATGAATACGAGTCGTATATCCTCATTGACTTCAATAAGGCACCACAGATGGTTAGAGACTGGTTCGATCTCTATATGGAAGATCTCGATACGTTGTTCCTCTATCTCAGTCAGCATTATAAAGTAAGACTCCATGAGCGTAAATCACTCATTATCCTCGATGAAGTTCAGTTGTGCCCACGAGCAAGGGCAGCCATCAAGTTTCTTGTGGCCGACCGTAGGTATGACTATATAGAAACTGGCTCGCTGGTCAGCATCAAGAAAAATATGCAGGGGATAGTACTCCCATCAGAGGAGCGTCCTATACAAATGTATCCTATGGACTTTGAGGAGTTCCTTTGGGCTACAGGCAATGATATGCTTATGGATTTCATCCGAAAGATGTATGCTGAGCATAAGCCGATGGGGCAGGCATTCCATCGTCAGGCAATGGATGCTTTCAGACTCTATATGATCGTTGGAGGCATGCCCCAGGCCGTCAAGAAATATATAGAGACAAAGGACTTTGAAGCCGTGGATGCTGCCAAGCGTGATGTCTTGACCATCTATCGTAACGACATTTTCAATTATGCAGGTGAACTGGCGGATAAGGTTGTCTCAGTTTTCGACCAGATACCTTCCCAACTCTCCAAACATGAAAAGAAGTTCCGCTTGTCGGCTCTGAAACCAGGTGCAAAGTACCGTGACTGGGATGATGCCTTTTTCTGGCTGAAAGATGCTAGGGTTGTCAACATCTGCTATAACTCGACAGATCCGAACATCGGACTGAAGATGAATGAGGATCGTACCACTCTGAAATGCTTTCTGAATGATACGGGACTGTTGATTAGTCATGCATTCGACGAGAAAGGCATTGTCTCTTCTGAAATCTATCAGAAGTTGCTGTTTGGTAAACTGGAATTGAACGAAGGAATGCTCATGGAGAATATCGTATCGCAGATGCTGACTGCCGCAGGCAACAAACTGTTCTTCTATAGCAAGTCTTCCGAAGATGCAGAAGAAAGGATGGAGATAGATTTCCTCATTCAAAAAGAGAAAGTTACCAGCCGTCATAATATCCGACCGATAGAAGTAAAAAGCGGGAAGAACTATACGCTTTCTTCCTTGACGAAATGCATGAAGAAGTTTGGCGAATATATGACCATACCAACAGTACTTCATGCCGCAGATTATAAAGTGGAAGACGGAATTACATATCTCCCACTTTATATGACACCACTATTATAATGCAAGAACATGAAAATATTGGGTGTTTTTCATTGAAGATTCCGGGAATTTTCGTACCTTTGCAGCCAAATAGAGAAAAATGAATCCGTTTCAGAAAATAAGTCACTGGTATTTCAGGAAGGCAACACTGCCGTATTGGTGCCTGCTGCTGGCTGATAGTGCCGTGGTGTTCGCGATGTTGCTGCTCGCCTATTGGTTGTTCAATAGGACGGGGGAGATGTTCGACAACCGCTTTGACGTGCTCTATACGGCCTTGCTCTATGCGGCACTGAGCATCGTTGGGGCGAAGGTGTTCCGTACGTATTCGGGCGTGGTGCGCTACTCCTCGTTCGTGGACCTGATGAAGGTGGCGTATGCCAGTGCGCTGAACATGGTGATTGCCCTCGCGGTGTCGTGGCTGCTGGAAACCTACGACGTACCGGTACTGACGGCTTTCATGCAGTCGGTCATCGTCGTGGGCTATGTGATGGCCACGGTGGTGATGTGGGGCCTCCGCGTCATCGTGAAGACCTTGTACGACGTGTCGTTCCAGGACAACCGTATGATGCGGGTGCTCATCTATGGGGCCCTGTCGGGCGGTGTGGGCCTGGCCAAGGCCATCCGGACGCAGCGGCCGGTGCGGTTTAAGTTGTGCGGCTTTATCTCGCACGACAAGCGGGCCAAGCACATGCAGTTGATGGGCGAGAACGTGTATAACGTGGATGATGACCTGAAGGCGATCATCAAGAAGAAGCGTATCAAGGCCGTCCTCGTGTCGCCGCTCAGGGTGGAGGAGTTCCGTGACAACCAGGAGATACAAGACCTGCTGATCAACGAGGGCTGTAAGATCTTCATGGCACAGATGGTCAAGGAGGCCAGCGTGAAGGACGGCCAGTTGATAGACGATGATGCTGACATGCAGTTGAAGGAGGTACAGGTGGAAGACCTGTTGCCGCGCTCAGAGATCAAGGTGAACCTGAAGACGGTGGGCGAGGTGCTGCAGGGCAAGCGGGTGCTGGTCACCGGTGCTGCCGGGTCGATAGGCTCAGAGATCGTGCGGCAGGTGGCTTCCTTCCCCTCGGTGAAGTTGATGCTGGTGGACCAGGCGGAGACCCCGGAGCACGACATCCGTCTGATGATGGCCAAGGATTTTCCTGATGTGGAGAATACGACGGTGGTGACGAGTATCACCGACGCTGGCCGGATGGAGCAGATCTTCAAGGCCTTCAGACCTGAGTATGTGTTCCATGCCGCTGCCTATAAGCACGTCCCGATGATGGAGGACAACCCCAGCGAGGCGGTGAAGAACAATATCTACGGCACGAAGGTGATTGCCGACCTGAGCGTGAAATACGGGGTGAAGAAGTTTGTGATGATCTCGACTGACAAGGCCGTGAACCCGACCAACGTGATGGGCTGCTCGAAGCGTATCTGCGAGATCTACGTGCAGTCGCTGAACAACTCGCAGAAGGTGACGCAGTTTGTGACCACGCGCTTCGGTAACGTGCTGGGCTCCAACGGCTCGGTGATTCCCCTGTTCCGTGAGCAGATCAAGAATGGCGGGCCCGTGACGGTGACGGACGAGCGCATCGTGCGCTTCTTCATGCTCATACCAGAGGCCTGTCAGTTGGTGCTGGAGGCCGGTACGAAGGGCAACGGTGGCGAGATCTTCGTGTTTGACATGGGCAAGCCCGTGAAGATTGCCGACCTGGCCAAGCGTATGATTGCCCTCTCAGGGGCCAAGGGCGTGAAGATCAAGTACACGGGGCTCCGTGAGGGCGAGAAACTCTATGAGGAGGTGCTGAATGAACTGGAGGGCACCAAACCGACGTTCCACGACAAGATCCGTATCGCTGAGGTGCGGCAGTATGACTATAAGAAGGTGTGCAAGGACATCGAGAAGTTGATAGACATCGCCAAGCACTATGACAATATGGAGACGGTGAAGAAGATGAAGGAGATTGTGCCGGAATACAAGAGCAATAACTCCATCTACGAAAAACTTGACAGAAAGAAGTGACAAGCAGTCATCAATGAAATAAAAAGGAGAGCGGGGCGCTCTCCTTTTTTTGTTTGTGGTCTTCAGGCGAACTTGATGGTGCCTTGGATGGGGTCGTGCGACTCGGGCAGGACTGCGGGCTCCTCGGGCTCGTCGCCTGTGGCCTGGGAGTTGATGCTCTCCAGGATCTCACGGGTCCGCTTATAGGTAGGCGTGGACTCCACGGCTGAGATGACATCGTCGTTGTCGAGGTCTTCGGGTCGGAAGAGGTAGATGTTCGGGCGACGCTTGTAGCGCTTGGCCGTGCTGTCGCCGCCATAGTAGCGGTTGCGGCGGTCCTGACGCTCCACGGCCTTGGCCTGTTCCTCTGCGATGCGGTTGATGTCCTCCTGCGTATGTTTCTTGATATGGGCATCCATGCCGTCGACACTCTCGATACCGAAGCCCGTGGCGAGGATGGTGACCTTCACCTTCTTACCGAGTTCAGGGTCGGTGGCCAGTCCCCACTTGATCTCGAAGTCGTTGCCAAACTTCGCCATGAAGTCGTTCACGTCGTTCATCTCCTCCATCATCAGCGACTGCTGACCGTCCTTCGAGCCTGCAAAGGAGATGGAGAGCAGGATCTTCTTGGAGTTGAAGATGTCGTTGTCGTTGAGCAACGGCGAGTTGAGAGCGTCCTCGATGGCTTTCTTCACGCGGCCCTCGCCCTCGCCATAGCCCGTGGACATGATGGCCACGCCACCGTCCTTCAAGACGGTCTTCACATCGTTGAAGTCGAGGTTGATGAGACCGTGGACGGTGATGATCTCTGCGATGGACTTGGCGGCCACCGAGAGGGTGTCGTCAGCCTTGCCAAAGGCGTCGAGGACGGAGAGTTCGGGATAGATCTCACGCAGACGCTCGTTGTTGATGACCAGCAGGGCATCGACATGCTTCTGCATCTCCTCCACACCGTCGAGAGCCTGGTCGATCTTACGGTCGCCCTCGAAGCGGAAGGGGATGGTGACGATACCGACCGTCAGGATACCGAGTTCCTTGGAGACACGCGCGATGACCGGGGCTGCGCCCGTGCCGGTACCACCGCCCATGCCAGCCGTGATGAAGGCCATGCGCGTGCCGTCGCTGAGCATGTCCTTGATGTCGTCGAGGCTCTCCTCAGCCGCCTGGCGCGCCTTCTCGGGCTTGTTGCCCGCACCTAACCCTTCCTTGCCCAGTTGCAGATGCACCGGGACGGGCGAGTCGTTGAGGGCCTGGTTATCCGTGTTGCAAAGCACGAAGGTGACATCGTGGATGCCTTCACGGTACATGTGGTTGACGGCATTGCCGCCACCGCCACCAACACCAATCACTTTGATGATGCTATGATCCTTCTCCGGAGTACCGAAGTCGAGGATGTCTATATTGATACTGTCTCCCATAACTACTTAACTTCTTAACTTCCTAACTACTTAACTTCCTAACTTCTTAACTACTTAACTACTTAACTTCTTATCCAATCACTCTTCACTAACAATGTCTTCTCCGAATTTCTTGGCTTTCTTCAGGAGTTTGTTCCAGAGGCTGTTCTCACGCTTCTCCTTAGCGATGCGCTGGCGCTCAGCCTCCTCCTCCTCACGACGCTGGCGCTCCTCTTCCTCCTGCTGGCGACGACGCTCCTCCTCAGCCTTCTGCTTCTCTGCCTCCGTGCGGACCACCCCGGCAGGGATCTCATTGGCCTGGCGCGGCTGACGGCTGGCGGTCGTCTGACTGGGACTCGTCGAACCTGCCGGACTGGCGAAGAGGTCACCGTTGAGGCTGACCTCACCGCCTGCGCAGTTGATGTCGCCCTTGGCCAGCAGACCGAGTACGGTGTTCATCTTGCCGTCGTGGGCCTTGATGTCCTCGTTGTTGGAATTGATGGTGTGCGTCACGAACTTCGCGATGCGGATCTTATCCACGTGGGTGTGGTTGGCGAAGGCCTGTTCGATATTCTTCATGTTGGAGC
>JAFWTK010000036.1 GCA_017518935.1 Prevotella sp. | reverse complement strand
CTCGTGGATGGCTGCCCGTCCGAACTTGTCGAAGATCACCTGCTGCTCTTCCTTCGTCATGCCGATACCGTTGTCGCGTACCTTTAATAACACGTTCTTGTCGGTATCGAAGGTCTTGATCTCTATTTTGATCTCGTCCTTCGAGTACTTGATGGCATTGTCAATCAGGTTGGCGATGGCTTCTGTCATATACTGCTCGTCAGCCAGTACGTTCTTTACTTCTAAGCGGGTCGTGATCTCGATGGGTTTCGTCGCCTTTGCCTTGGCCTTCTCTACCAGATCGTTGATGATCGGCTCGATATGGATGTCCCACTTGTTCAGGATGAGTTTCTTGTTCTCGAGTTTTGAGATGGTCAGCAGTTTGTTGACGAGTGCCAGCAGGTGCTCGGCCTCTTCTTCAATAATGCTATAGTATTTCTCCTTGATCTGTGGCTTGTCGTCCACTTTACCACTGTGCAGGAAGTGGGCTCCCATAATGATGCTTGACAGCGGCGACTTCATATCATGCACCATCGCATACGAGAAGTCATTACGTAGTTCGGCTATCTGCTCCTGTTCGGTGATGAATCGCAGCAGTTGGATGATGATGATGGCGAAGAAGCCGAGGATGATGGCGCTGACGAGGAAGAGCGGACTCAGTCGTCGCCCCAGTTCTGGGTAAGGGTTGTTGAGGGCTAACCGAATGGCCTTTGACTGGTCACGGCGGATGCTAACGGGCTTTGTCAGTATCGACCACGACGAACTGCGGTCATTGTTCTGGCGCAGAATCTGTCCTTTGGCATCTGTCTCCAGAACGGTCACATCACGGTTGATACGGGCCACGCTCAACAGCGAGTCGACATACAATGCTACTGCGTCGAGCGAAATCTCCGAATGATACTTGCGGCTCAGGGCATCGTTCATACCCTCTACCGATGAGGCTAACGAGAGGTTACCTCGTGCCTCAGGTAGACTCAGCGTATCATCTTCCGTCATATTTTCTCCACGACTGTAACTCTCGTAGAACATCGCCCAGGTCAACTGGTTGCCTGCCCGTTCCGTGATGTCCTTTGTTACCGAACGGTAGGTCATCCACATATAGAGTCCCAGCAGCAGAAGCACTGCAATGGCACTCACTATCGACACATATTTATATCTGCCAGTATGCATAATCGCCCACAAAGGTAGTACAAAAAGGGCGAAACACCAAATTTATTTCAGAATTTCACTCTCACTCAGGGAATTCATACACCAGATACTGCATGTTGGGCTCTGTTGGATAGTTCGTTAGTCGACCTGAGCGTGTTACAAACGACAATATGCCATTATATACACCATTACCAAATGTGTATTGACCACTGTAGATGTTGATATAATGAATGCGGCGGGCATCGTAGGCCAGCAGTCGCTCTATGTCGATGACTGGCATACCGTCGATGAGTACCATTGTTGGCCTTGAAGTATCGAATGGGGCATCCTCTTTACGGACAATCAGTTTTGGTACACCGTTTATTGTTCTGTTGCTGACGTAGAGCACATATTCAAGTAGCACCTCCCTGATGGTGAGGAACTGACGGTACTCGTCAAGATTATAGGAGAGATCAGGCTTGGTGCCATATACCGTTTCGTTGTAGTCTAATGGAACCCCGTCTACTGCCGTGTCATCAGTATGATCCCCCAACTGTAATTCACGCTTGGCAGGTGCGATAGCCATCTGATGCCGTTGCATATCCATAGAACGGGCTTCCACCTCACTGCGTTTGTAATGGAATATGAGATGCGGTAACTTCTTTGGGAGCAAAGTGGCAAACGGACTTATCATCTCGATGGGCAGACTCACGCCTGTGGATGATACAGCAGAGAGTACTAATGGTTGCTTGCCGTGGATGCCGTAGGTGTAGAAGACGGCAGTGGTGTCATTAACCATCTTCCCCTCAAAATAATGTATCTGTTTTCCTATGATACTGATGGAAGGGCAGATTTTGCTACCCGTGAAAGTGTGGTCACCATAGACATTCTTAACACGTGCCTTGATGATATGGCCTTCCGTCTCACGCACATCAATGTCCTTGACACCTACCAGATCTGCCGTTCCATCATCCGACACCCAACACCGATCACCGATTACCCATTCAATATCATCGTCCTCACTCTTACGAAGAGGATTTACGATGGCGACAAGTCGGTGAGAGACGTTAGCGTTATCACGCGTATAGGCCGATAGCACATAGTACCCGCTATGGAGGTCGGAAGGCAGTTCGATAGTACCGGTACCCTTTCTTTCATCAAGACTCATCACGATACCTGCTGCCAAACCATTCTTGTCACACAGTTCAGCGTAAGCAATCAAAGCATCGTCGGCAGTCACGCTCACTTTCATCGCCTCACCGGCAAGATACCATGGGCGGTCTGTCTCAACACTCGCGGCAAAGGTGCTTATGGCAAGCACAAGCGCAACTATCAGTGATAATATTCTGTTGTTCATGTTCAATCTTCAATAACTTACGTTTTCTGTCAATGACCAAAAATCTGGTTCCTCGATATATGCACCTTTATATCTGACATCGAGTTGGTGTTCGTATGCCCATGCCGTTTCTAATTTACCACCAGACAATCTTTCATCTTTCCAAATGCACAGGAACAAGCCTTCATCTAACAATCGGCGGCATAGTGCATCGCTTGGATCATCGAACCATTGGCGGGCATCTTCCTGGTGAGGATAATAGATAGAGAAGTCATCCGCATTGAGAAAGAACCTGTAATCGCTCGTATTCAGTGCGCATCCCACGAATCCGATTATATGTTTGCTCGACGTGAGGCAATGGATATTGGAGGGCAGGGCAGACGGTAGTGGCGTGAACAAGCCCCCCATCTCCGAGTCTGCCTGCTGCCGTGCAAGTTCATACTCGTACTCGGCCTTTGAGATGGCACGTTGATGTACCAAGCCGCTATACCTGTAATAGACACGCTCATTGCTATGGTCTAAGTCGTAAATCTTGAGTCTTTGGATGTGCTGCCCTTCGTAATTTGTACTTGCACCAACCATGATTGTCGAGCCTGTTGCATCCTTCCATCCGCGCTCGGGAAACTGGTGCATTTTAAAGATGCCCTTCCTCAGTGTCGTGTCGTAATACATGTTGGTCGTGTAGTCAGGATATACTTCCCACGTCTCATCGTATGTCCATGAATAGTAATTCGTTTTATCAGCGTGGAAAGGCACTTCCGGCGTAACGAGGATGTCGATATCACTTTCCGGCGTGTTCTGTACCCCCCTTACATCTGCGATTTTCTCGGTACGCAGAGGCTTTTGAGGTACAGATTCATATACCTCTCCATCGTACTCGATATGCAGATAATACTCCACCTCAGGATCGAGGGCACCAATCCAGCAGGAATAGAATCCATAGTTATCCTCCGTTCTATATTCAGAGCCGTCACTTCCGTGTACAGAGACTTTTGCTCCGGTTACCATTCTTAGAATGCCGTGAGAATTGATGGCCTGCGTACGCGACAGGGTGAATATATTCTGTTGGGAAGAACAAATAGTACCTTCCACAACGAGCAAGTCGGAATCATCCGTAGGAATGTCTGCTTCAAATTCTTCAATACAGCCCGACAGTGTAACGCCTAATATGAGGCATAGGATCATATATAACTTTTCACTTTTCATTTTTCACTATTCACTCCTTTTAGTTGAACCGTATATTAAGTGAGACATAAGGAATGGCAGTGCCAAACACAGACAATTTATACCCTTTTATTTCATCCCCTTCGTTGACATAATAAACATTATAGGCGTTTTTGCGTGCAAGGGCATTATATACACCTATGGAGAATGATGTGTGAAGGAAGGATGTCAGTTTGTGAGTCGGCTCTATATTAAATGCCAGATCCAAACGCATATAGTCAGGAATCCGGTAGGTATTGCGATCTGTATAATATGGCATATATTTCTGATTATGCGAGTTGTAATATTTGCCGGCAGGTAATGTCGTCGGACGTCCTGTGGCATAGTTGAAGTTGCTTGAGAAACTGTATCTCTCAGTAATCTTGAAGTTGAGCACTGCCTTCACTTCGTGGGGCCTGTCATATTCGGAGGGATACCAGTCGCCATCGTTCAGAGGCATTGCCACCCTCTCATCATCCTGACGGAGCAAAGAGCGTGAGAAGGTATAACTGACCCATCCGTTCAACTTTCCTATCGGTTTCTTCGCCTGCAGTTCTATGCCGTATGCTTTTCCCTTGGTTGAGATAACGTCCGTCTCAAGGTGGGGGTTCATCAGCAGGACAGCGGAACTGCGATAATTGAGATAGTCGCCGATATGCTTGTAATATACCTCTGCTGAAAACTCGTATTTTTTGCGGGTAGTCTCATAATAGATACCAGCAGCCGCTTGCCAGCCATTTTGGGGTTTGATATTCAGGTCGGACAGTTTCCAGATGTCAGTAGGCGACATAATGGAAGTATTCGACACTTTATGGATGTACTGGTGCATGGTGTTGAAACCAGCCTTCAAAGAGAGATTATCTTGGAGGGCGTAGCGGACTGACAGCCGTAACTCAGGCGCATGATAGGTCTTGATGACACCCGTCTCTTGACGTGTCTCCAAGAATGTTCCCTCTGCTGGGAGTTCATTGGCAGAATAATAATTCACGTCACGAGGACCGAGTGCATTAAACATGGAATAACGCAGACCTGCGGAAACCGACAGTTTCTCCGTGAGCGAATGCTCGTAGTCAATATACGCAGCACTCTCCAAGGCCTTTTCTCTCTGCAACTGATCTGTATTGATGCGTGACTCCTCACCCAAAGGCTCATACTTACCGGCCTGCACATTGTAATGCTGTACGGAGAGACCATAAGAGAGAGTCTGCTTTTCAGACAGGCGCTGACGAATATGCAACTTCCCCCATAACTGGTCAATGCCGAAACTCAGTCGGGCAGCCATAGAAGGTGTGCCCCAATCCTCATTGAAATAGTCATAGTGGTCAAGTCCGGCAGATAGCGTGGCTGTTGTCTTCTCATTCAGAATAGAGCGCCACTCTACGGAGACGTTACGGTTTTGATAGCCGTAACTGTCTTGTGAACTGAACGAGAACTTGTCCTTGCTCCAATACCCATACACCTTGAGACGATGCATGTTATTCAGTTTCCATGTCAGTACGCCACCAAGGTCAAAGAAGTTGGCGTTACCGTTTTTGTAGCCGCTATCCTCTGGTAACAGTTTGAGGATCCAGTCACTATAAGTCGTACGACCATTTAGCATCAGTGACAAATGATCCTTGACGATAGGTATCTCAATATTTGCCTTGCTGGTAAGTGCACCAATACTTGCTGAACCCGTCAGTTTCTGCATGTTGGCCTCCTTAGAGGTCACTTTCAGCACACTACTTATCCTACCTCCGTATTCTACAGGAATGCTCGACTTGAACAGTTCCACATCCTCAACCGCATCAGAATTAAACGACGTGAACAGCCCGAACAGATGTGACGGATTATACACAGTGCCTCCATTGAAGAGTATCAGATTCTGGTCTGTGGCACCTCCTCGCACATTATAGCCGCTTGAGGCTTCTCCAACGGTAGTGACACCAGGCAATGTGAGAACCACCTTCATAATGTCCGACTCGCCAAAGGCTGATGGAATATTCTTCAGCAACTGGGGCTTGAACTTCTCTGAACTCATCGTCGTGCTTTTCACAGCCGACTGACGACCTGCAACAACGACGATTTCGGCAAGTTCCTGATCATCGGAGATACTTGCCCTTGCTTTCTTCACACCAGGCACCACATAAGTCTTTGTCCTTACTGAGCCAGTTGTCAAAGTGTCACTATCTAAAACAGGAATACCCGTAATCAGCATCTTTTCATCGACAGGTGGGGTGGGGGCTGTCGACAGTGAATCATGGGGACTGACCCCTGTGATAGTCGCGTAGCGAAGATCATGGGGTCTGTCCCCGTGATTCGCCTGGGGGTTGATTCCAAAGCCTGAAAGACTTCCAACCACTCTCACCAGACTATTCTCACGCTCACTCTTTGAGAAGTAAAGACGATTCTTCTTTGCAAACTGCTTGATCTGCTTTTTCTGTTCAGGAAAGAGCTTCGCTACATCTGATGCACGCTTCACATGATGCTTTTCTCCGTCTGAAGTGATGAGTGTATATTGCTCTTCTGTGTGAAGGGTTTTCAGATATTTCCTGCCATCAAGATTCTTCTCACCACTATAGATTTTCCACATGCTATGATAAAGACGAATGCCATTTGTGCTCCCGTCACAAAGCAGAGATGCAAATCGTGAATTGTCCTCCGGATCGTGCACATATCTGTGGCCGTCCATCTCAAACCAGTCGATGTATTCTTGCTCAGGCAGGCAAAACACTTTTTCCCTAGGAGGAAGAACGACAACACACTGCTTTAATTGGTCAAAACGCAGTTTTACATGATCATAAACCACACCATGATAACTGATACGGCCAGTATACATATCTGCGTTCTCTTTATAGTAAGGGTTATCATGCCACACCCAGGTTTGGTATTGTGGTTCAATCGATCCCACATATAGGCGGGCAAAGTCAGAAGCAGAGGAGAAATACTCCTGAGCTCCAGCATTCTGTACGACTGCCATCATGCAGGCAAGTGCCAGCAAATACTTTCTCATGTCTTGATATCTACTGCTTTCTGCGTTTATTTGTATGCAAAGTTACACGTTTTTGTTTTATATAATACTGGAAAAAGGGGAAATCTTGTATAGGAGTTGAATATTTTAACATAGTTTTATAATGGCATTTTAACGCCGAAATCACATTTAACCTAAAGATAACATACAAAAAACAGTTTGATATTTGTTTTTTTCGTACCTTTGTCGCTGTATTAAGGAACTAATTTTAGATTATAGAGTTATGATGAAACAGTATTATCGCATTCTGGCTTATGTCGGAGGAGGCATAGCCCTGGTTTTGATCCTTTTTGCTACCTGCTGCACGGTAGTAGACTCTGGTGAGGTGGGAATTCGTTTCCATAAGTGGTCACTCAACGAACAGGACTACGGTGGTGTGGAAGGGACGTGCAAGGGTTGGGTGTTTTATAACCCCATCACTACCAACGTGTTTACTTACCACACGTTCACACAGCGTAAGCAGTACGAGACATTCTCCGTGAATGCCAAGGATGCTTCGCTCTTCGAGATGGACCCCACCATCGCTTATCGCATCAATCCTGACAAGGCCTGCGACATATTTACTAAATATCGTGTGGGTGTGAAGGAACTGGAAGAGGGCTATATCCGCACTTGTATCTACGAGGCCTACCGTACCTGTGCCAACCAGTACACCTCGGACTCGCTGATGTCGAACCGTGCCAACTTCGAGCGTGATGTCCGTGCCCGTCTGGAGAAGTCGCTGATGGCT
>JAFWTK010000303.1 GCA_017518935.1 Prevotella sp. | reverse complement strand
ATCTTCTTCGCCGGTGACAACCGCGAGGTAGAGACCGAGGGCTCCGACCGCAAGAGCATCACCCTGCCCTCGGGACAGGACGAACTGGCCCGGGCCCTCGCCAAGGCGAACCCGCGCCTCGTCACCGTCATCGTTGCAGGCGGCCCAGTGGATATTTCCACAGTCGATGCCGTATCGCCCGCCCTCTTAGTGTCGTGGTTCAACGGCTCAATGGGCGGTCTGGCCATCGCCGAGGTACTGAACGGCAATATCGTACCCTCCGGTAAACTCCCCATGTCGTGGCCGAAGAAACTCGAAGATGTGCCGGCCTACGCCACAGGCACCTATCCGCAGAACGTGGCCAACAACAACCAGGGTGACATCTTCGTCGACATCACCCGCAACCGCAGCAATGACCGCCGCCAGCAACTCGTCGCCGACTATGCCGAGCAGGATCTCGTGGGCTACCGCTGGTACGACTGTAAGGATGTGGCCCCAGCCTATCCCTTCGGTCACGGACTCTCGTACGCCACGTTCCAGTACAGCGACCTGAAAGTGACACCCACCCTCGACGGCTTCGATATCAGTTTCACGATCACCAATCCCTCCCAGTTTGAAGCCGAAGAGGTGGCACAGGTCTATGTCTCGCGCCCTGTCTCCCACATCGAGCGTCCCGTGAAGGAACTCAAGGGGTTCAGTCGGGTGGCCTTGAAGAGAGGCCAAAGCAAGACCGTCACCATTCCTCTGCGCCGCGCCGACCTCTGTCACTGGGACGAGGCCGCCCAGGCCTGGATGCTGGAGCCCGGCGAGATGACCGTCCTCGTAGGCGGCTCTTCGGCACAACTGCAAGTCGCTCAGACAACAATCATCAAATAACTAAAAGCATTATGAAGAAAAGCAGATTACGCAAGATTACTCTACTTGCAGTAGCCGTATTGCTCGTCCTGCCCGCAGCGGGTAAGAACCAGTACAAGAACTTCAAGGTCTCCACCTATATCCGGGCACAGGACATCGCGCGGATGGACGACGACAAGTTCCTGAAAGAGACATGGGAGACCGTCAGTTCGCAAGTGGATCTCGACAAGATCTACCTCGAGACCCACCGCGACGCCTACACCGTGCCGGAGAAGATCATGCAGAAAGTAAAAAAATTCTTCCTCTCAAAAGGACTTGAGGTGGGCGGCGGCATCACCTACACCCGTTCGGAACCTACCGACTTCGAGACCTACAGTTATGCCCGTCCCGATGAGCGACAGACGGTGAAGGAAGTGGCGGAATACACCGCGAGACTCTTCGATGACTTCATCCTCGACGACTTCTTTTTCATCGACCTAAAGAACGATGACGAGATTGCAGCGAAGGGCTCGAAGAGTTGGACGGAGTACCGTCTGCGCCTGATGGCCGATGCCGGACGCGAACTGGTAGTGGAACCCGCCAAGAAGGTGAACCCGAAAGTGAAGGTCATCATCAAGTATCCCAACTGGTACGACCACTTCCACGGTCTCGGTTTCAACCTCGAGGAGGAGCCCCTCTACTTCGACGGTCTCTGGACAGGTACGGAGACGCGTGACCCCGCCTCGGCACAACACTTGCAGAACTACCTGAGTTATAACATCATCCGCTACTTCGACAATATCGCCCCCGGCAAGAACGGTGGCGGATGGGTGGATGCCGGCGGTATCAGCATGAGCATGGACCGCTACGCCGAACAACTCCACCTGACGATGCTTGCAAAGACCCCCGAGATCATCCTCTGGAACTACATGCAACTCAACGACGTGGAGATATTTCCGGAGATGATGCGGGCGAAGTGGCAGGACGACGGTGGCAACAGTTTCCGTTACGACGAGATGGTGAAGCCATTCCAGAAGGACGGCAAGACCGTCACCCCCACGACGATGGCACGCTTCGCCTGCGTGACACTCCATCAGACCGACGCCCTCGTCGGCCAATTGGGCAACCCCATCGGACTTGTCTCCTACAAGCCCTACCACTCCTCGGGCGAGGATTTCCTACAGAACTACCTCGGCATGATCGGTCTGCCAATGGATATGCGCCCAGAGTTCCCCACCGACCGACAGCAGATCCTCCTCACGGAGCAGGCCGCCAAAGATCCGCTGATCTTGGAGAAGATCAAGGCACAACTGCGTAAGGGTGGCGATGTCATCATCACCACCGGACTGCTGAAAGCCATCCGGGAAAAGATTGCCGATGTGTGCGAACTCTACTGCGGCGACCTGAAGGCCATCGTCAATGACTTCGGCTATGCAGGTAAGTCTGCAAGGGAGTTTATCATCCCACAGGTGAAGTACTTCACCAACGATGCGTGGGAGGTGGTCAGTGCGGGCCGTCCGCTCACCGGCGGCGTCTCGGGCTATCCCATCCTGCTGCGCGATACTTACTCGAAGGGGATGCTCTTCGTATTAACCATCCCCGATGACTTCGGCAATCTCTACGACTTCCCCGTCGGCGCACTCAACATCATCCGCCGTGCCATGAGCAAGGATGTCGGTGCCTACATCGAAGGACCGGCGAAGGTGGCGTTTTTCCCATACGACAACAAGACAATGGTGGTAGAGAACTTCAACGATGAGGCTGTCATCCTGCACGTTGTTATTAATAACAAGGTGAATGCCCTGCGCAACCTCCTCACTGGCGAACAACTGAAACCCGCCGAACTGCCGAAGCCCGCTCCCACGTGGGGACGTAACCGTTTCTTCGGCTATCCCGATGGCGCGACGGTTTTCGACCTCAAACTACCCGCCCACAGTTATATTGGATTAGGCTATTAACACATTAATTACATAGGAAATGAAAGATTTTAATTACTACGCACCGACGGAAGTCGTGTTCGGTGAACAGTCAGAAGAGCAAGTGGCTCAATTAGTGAAGAAATACGGTGGCACGAAGGTGCTGGTACACTACGGTGGACAGAGTGCCGTCAAGTCAGGACTCCTCGACAAGGTCTGCGGACTGCTGCAAGAAGCCGGCATCGCATTCGTCAAACTCGGCGGTGTGGTGCCCAACCCCCGCCTCTCCTTAGCGCAGAAAGGTATCGACATCTGTAGGCAGGAAGGCATCGACTTCATCCTCGCCGTGGGTGGCGGCAGTGTCATCGACTCCGGTAAATGCATCGCCTACGGTGTGCCCTACGAAGGCAACGTCTGGGACTTCTATCTCGGCAAGGCAACACCAGAGAAGATGCTGCCCATTGCCTGCATGCTGACCATTCCCGCTGCAGGCAGTGAGATGAGCGAGTCGTCCGTTATAACGAATGAGGACGGCGACGTGAAACTCGGCAACTCCAACAACCTCTCACGACCCAAGTTCGCCATCATGAACCCCCGCCGCACCTTCACCCTGCCCCCCTATCAGACGGCGGCTGGCGTGACAGACATGATGATGCACACCATGGAGCGTTACTTCACCAAGGACGACAATATGGATATCACCACCGATTTAGCCGAAGCCTCGTTGCGTAGCATCAAGAACGCCGTCTTCGCCGTACTGAAGAATCCCGAGGACTATCGCTACCGTGCACAGATCATGTGGGGCGGCAGCCTGATGCACAACGGACTGACGGGTTGCGGTGTCGCCGACGACTGGGCCACCCACCAACTGGAGCACGAACTCAGCGGTATGTTCGATGTGACCCACGGTGCCGGACTGGCTGCCATCTGGCCCAGTTGGGCGCGCTACACCATGCACGAGAATCTGCGTCGCTTCGTGCGCTTTGCCGTCAATGTGATGGATGTACCCAACGACTTCACCGATCCCGAAGGCACAGCAGAGAAAGGCATTCAGGCTATGGAGCGTTTCTACCACGCCATCGGTATGCCCATCAACATCAAGGAACTCATAGGCCGCGACATCACCGATGCCGAGATCAAGGAGATGACCCGCAAGTGCAGTCGTGACTATACTATAACCTGCGGTGCTCTCAAAGTATTACAGGCAGAGGATATGGAAGCAATCTATAAAATGGCAAGAGGATGAAGATATTAATGATCGGTGGAACAGGCACCATCAGCAGTGCCATCACCAGACAGTTGGCAGAGAGTAATAACGAATTATGGCTCCTCAATCGCGGCACCCGTAAAAGCGAGGTACCCGCCAGTGTGAAACAAGTCATCGCCGACATCGACAACACATCTGAAGTGCTACGGCAGATTGGCGACACGCAGTTCGATGCGGTCTGCGAGTTCATCGGTTTCCTACCCTCGCAGGTAGAGCGCGACATCCGTCTCTTCCAAGGGCGCACCCGTCAGTATGTCTACATCTCGTCGGCCTCGGCCTACAACAAGCCCGCCGCCAATCATGTCATCAGTGAAGGCACCTCCCTCGCCAACCCCTACTGGGAGTACTCCCGCAACAAAATTGCCTGTGAGGAACTGTTGATGAAGGAATACCGCGAGAATGGCTTCCCAGTGACCATTATCCGTCCCTCGCACACCTACTGCGAACGCGCCGTACCCCTGAGCGTGCACGGTCTGAAGGGTTCCTGGCAGGTGCTGAAACGCATGATGGAGGGTAAACCCGTGCTGGTACATGGCGACGGCTCGTCGTTGTGGACAGTCACGTGGAACGAGGACTTCGCCCGTGGCTTCATCGGTCTGCTGGGCAATCCCAAGGCCATCGGCGAGGCCTTCCAGATTATGAGTGACGAGCAGTTGACCTGGAACCAGATTTATGAGTGTGCAGGCCGTGCCCTCGGCGTGACATCCAAACTCTACCATGTCGCCTCCGACTTCCTCGCCGCCACCGC
Organism: Prevotella sp.; assembly: GCA_017518935.1. Lineage (GTDB taxonomy): Bacteria > Bacteroidota > Bacteroidia > Bacteroidales > Bacteroidaceae > Prevotella. The sequence continues at coordinate 4,116 of JAFWTK010000303.1, read as the reverse complement.
TCCGAAGGCGTGGGACTTCACCGGCAATCTCATCGGCGATAAGGCCGCTACCGTCATCTTCGACTGCAGGAAGTTGAAACGCGCCGTGCCCGGATTCCAGTGTACCACCCGTTTTGATGAGGGTGTACGCCGTTGTGTGGCCTATATCCTCGCCCACCCCGAACTTCAGGAAGAAGATCCCGAGTTCGATGCCTGGTGTGAACACGTCATCAAGGCGCAGGAAGCGGCCAAAGCCCAGTTCTAAGGCAAAAAAAATCCCTGAAACACTTGGTTGTTTCAGGGATTTTTTTGTAATTTTGCAAACTGTTATGATTGTATGTATTGCAGAGAAACCCAGTGTGGCGAGGGATATCGCACGGATTATCGGGGCAACCACCTCGCACGACGGGTATATGGAAGGTAACGGCTATCAGGTGACGTGGACATTCGGTCACCTCTGTACACTGAAGGAACCAGGAGACTACACCCCCGCCTGGAAATCGTGGGCCCTGACGCAACTACCGATGGTGCCCCAGCGCTTCGGCATCAAACTCATCGACGACAACGGCATCAAGAAACAGTTTGCAACTATCGAACGCCTGATGCAGGCTGCCGACGGTATCGTGAACTGCGGTGACGCTGGACAGGAGGGAGAACTCATCCAGCGCTGGGTGATGCAGAAGGCGCAGGCCAAGTGTCCTGTGAAGCGTCTCTGGATCTCGTCGATGACCGACGAGGCCATCCGAGAGGGCTTTGCCAGTCTGAAGGACCAGCAGGACTACCAGCCCCTCTATCTCGCAGGTCTCTCCCGTGCCATCGGCGACTGGCTCTTGGGCATGAACGCCACCCGGCTCTACACGCTGAAATACGGTCAGAACCGTCAGGTGCTCTCTATCGGACGGGTGCAAACTCCTACCCTCGCCCTCATTGTCAACCGCCAGAAGGAAATCGAAAACTTCAAGCCAGAGCCCTATTGGGTACTGGCAACGGAGTATCGCGACACCATCTTCACCGCTACCAAAGGAAAGTTCACCTCGAAGGAAGAGGGCGAAAAAGCCTTTTCTATCATCGAGGGCAAGTCCTTCACCGTGACGAAGGTCGAGAAAAAGGAAGGCAAAGAACAGCCACCTCAACTCTACGACCTCACCTCGCTACAAGTAGACTGCAACCGTAAGTTCGCCTTCTCTGCCGAGATGACGCTCAACCTCATCCAGAGCCTCTACGAGAAGAAGATCACCACCTACCCCCGTGTCGATACGCAGTACCTCTCCGACGATATCTATCCCAAGTGTCCGCAGATTATGAACGGTCTTTACCAGACCAAGTTTGCAGGCATCGCCCCCTACGCGGAATTCATCAAGCCCATCGGCGGTAAGGCATTGAAGAAGTCGAAGCGTGTCTTTGACACCTCGAAAGTCACCGACCACCACGCCATCATCCCCACAGGTATCATTCCACAGAATCTCACTGATGCCGAGCGGAAGGTCTTCGACCTTGTGGCCAGAAGATTCATCGCCGTGTTCCTGCCAGATTGTAAGTTCTCGACAACGACGGTGCTGGGCGAGGTAAAAGGCGAGAACGAGACGGTAGAATTCAAGGTGACAGGCAAGGAGATCCTCGATCCCGGCTGGCGCGTGGTTCAAGGCGAGATCCAAAAGGAGGACGATGAAAAGAAAGAAGACGATGGTGTGAACCAATCGTCCGATGGTGAGCACCAATCGTCCGACGAGGAGCGCACCCTCCCCACCTTCGTCAAAGGTGAATCAGGCGACCACAAGCCCACTCTCACCGAGAAATGGACCGCGCCCCCACCCTATTATAACGAGGCTTCCCTGCTCCGTGCGATGGAGACAGCAGGCAAATTTGTAGAGGATGAAACGCTAAGAGCCGCCATGAAGGAAAATGGTATCGGACGCCCGTCGTCACGTGCCTCCATCATTGAGACCCTTTTCAAACGCCATTATATCAAGCGCGACAAGAAACGCCTCATCGCCACACCGACGGGCATTGAACTCATCGACCTCATCCGCGAGGAACTGCTCAAGAGTTGTGAACTGACAGGTATCTGGGAAAAGAAACTCCGCGACATTGAGCACCAGAAATACGATGCACAGCAGTTCATCGAGGAACTCAAGGCTCAGGTCTCGGAAATCGTCAGTGAGGTAATGGCCGATACCAGTAACCGCCGTGTCACCGTCCTCACCGATGCCGAACTGAAAAAAGTCAAATCGCCCAAGACGGAATCAACCCCTAAGCCCAAGACCACCCGCAAGAAAACCGTTGATGGAGGTTCGAAATCCCCATCCCAGGAGTCGGGGATTACCAATCCCCTCCAACCAAGAGAAGGCGACGTTTGCCCGCTCTGCGGTCAGGGCCATATCATCAAGGGCAACACCGCCTTCGGCTGCTCCCGCTGGAAAGAGGGCTGTACCTATCGCGTCCCCTTCACACAATAACATTTCTCCATAGAGACTGCCGGCATCTATCTGACCACTGGTCCGCAGGTAGGATTCAACGTCGGTGAGGATGATTTTAAGTGGAACGAGTCGGGCAGTTATAAGAACACTTTCCAGATGAAGAAATCGATGTTCAACTGGAACTTCGGTATCGGTGCCATGCTGACCAAGAAGGTTGAGGTGGGTGTCGTCTACAGCCTTGGTATAGCCAAGACCGGTGAACTGCAGGCAGAGTTAGATAAGGCAAAAGAAAATAACAACGAACTCAAGCCCAAGTCCAAAACCGTTCAAATTTCCGCTACCCTCTTCTTCTAAGAATAAATCCCCATCCCTTTCCCACCTATCGGGAAAGGGATGGTTCGTTTAGGCGATATGCCAATTGTGTAAGAAACTAATAAATTTTGATGCCTAGAACGTAAAAGTGGGGAATGGATTTGATGATGTCTGACGAGAGGTCGGGCTTGATGATTTTCTCGCCGCAGAAACGGCTTACGCCAGTTTCCTGTTCATACCAATAGGAGCCGAACAAGACGAGTGGGATGAGTTTTCCCGTCTCTACAGGAGAAATAAGTTCGAAGGGACGCGACTCGTATCTGTAAGCCTGTTTCGTTGGCATCTCCGGCGCAAAGACTGGCTGGAGATTAAGTGTAGCATTAAAGCCACCACCACCGACGGATTGGAAGGAATAGACATACGTGGAATCATTGCTTGACGGGGCAAAACCGATGACAAGTTTCTCTCCGAGGGGGAAGGAAAAACTAAAGCCAATATAATCTTTCGCCTCTTCGCCTTTCACATATTCCATGATGACAGGCTCATATTGTTTGCCCTTGAAGTCCTTCATGTCGAAACTGTAGACGATGTAGCCCTTGGCATTCAGCAATTGCAGGTAATCGTCTAACGTCGGCTCGTACGTTCTAATCTCTTGTGCTTGCCCCGCCAAAGCGATGAGGGCAAGCAATGCGATGATGATGGTTTTCTTCATGTTTATTCTGTTTTCTTTGTCGTGATAAGCAATCTGTCCTTCGGATGCTCGCTATCCTTCGGGATATATTCCATGCTCTTGATGGGCGAAAAGTCCTTCTGCCTGACTTCCACCAAGTCTTTTGCGGCAACGGGTTTACCATCAATCTCGTAATCAAAATGCTCAATATCGTTAAGCATGATATTCACGATGGCTAACTCCACTTTATTATCATCGAGATGTGAGCCGTCAAACAGGCGTCTCTTCAATTCCCTCCCGTTGATAGTGATTCTGCCGTTCTCGTCAATCACTGCCTTCTCCTCAGGGGACAATACAGGTACAGACATGACAGTACCCTCGGGTTTTGGTGCTTCTTTGCCATTCAGACGGAAAGAAACAGGTACTGAATATTTCACACGGACGGCTTCGCCATTTTGTTTGCCAGGCATCCATTTCGGCATGGCACTGATCACACGGAGGGCTTCCTCGTCAAGGGAAGAATATGTTGGCTTTGCCACTTTGGCGTTGCTGATACTACCGTCTTTCTCCACAACGAAACTGACGATGACACGTCCTTGAGTGCCAGCCTCTCTTGCATCTTCAGGATAACGGATATTGCTGCTTAGATATTGCATCATTCCCGCCATACCGCCAGGGAATTGCGGTGCCTCATCCACCTTGTCGAAGACATCAGGCTGACTGATCTGTTCATTATAT
>JAFWTK010000302.1 GCA_017518935.1 Prevotella sp. | reverse complement strand
GTACCGTTCACCATGAAATCAACTACACCATTCAGGAGGGTCTTGATGCCATCCGCGATGTCATCTATTTCATCGAGACCTACGATGTCACCACCGTCCGTGCCTCTACGCCGATGTACTTGTTGGCTCGTGTCATCAAGTCGATGGGTATCAAGATGGTGCTCTCAGGCGAGGGCGCAGATGAGATTTTCGGTGGTTACCTCTATTTTCATAAGGCACCAACAGCAAAAGACTTTCATGAGGAGACCGTTCGTAAACTCGGCAAACTATACATGTACGATTGCCTGCGTGCCAACAAGAGTCTGAGTGCTTGGGGTGTTGAGGGTCGCGTGCCTTTCCTCGACAAGGAATTCCTCGATGTCGCCATGCGCACCAACCCTGAGGCTAAGATGTGTCCAGGTTCGACGATGGAAAAGAAGATTGTCCGCGAGGCCTTTGCTGATATGCTGCCCAAGGAAGTCGCCTGGCGACAAAAGGAACAGTTCAGCGATGGTGTAGGCTATTCATGGATTGACACCCTCAAACAAATCACCGCTGAGGCTGTATCAGATGAGCAGATGTCCCATGCTGCAGAGCGCTTCCCCATCAACCCGCCAAAGAACAAGGAAGAATACTACTATCGCAGCATCTTCGCCGAGCATTTCCCCAGCGACAGTGCCGCCAAGAGTGTTCCCAGCGAGGCTTCTGTCGCCTGTTCTACTGCCATCGCCCTCGAATGGGATGCTGCCTTCAAGGGCATGAATGATCCCTCATGCCGTGCTGTCAAGGGAGTCCACGAACAGGCTTATTAATAGAGCGACAAAATATGCCGTCAATAGGCTTGCTCATGCAGGCCTATTGATGACATTTTTGTGGCTATTATGGCGAAAAATCCTTGAATAATCTTAATTATACCATATGATTTAGTGAGTTTTGTGATTTTAGTTGTATTTTTGCAGCCGTGAAACTGACGACGAAGAGACATATCGCTTCATGGATGCTATTGGCTGTGTTTGTGCCAATGCTGGTCTTATCGTCGCTTCACGTACACAAAGCCAGTTCATCGTTGGCAGAGACAGAGTGCTCCGATTGCGTTCATCACAACTGTCATGGGCACCTCTCTCAGACAGCAACAGCGATTCACGACTGTGTATTATGTCAGTTCCTGACGCTAAGAATGCTGACAGCAACAATGGTTGCTGTCACTTTATATATTCATGTATGTAGGTTTTATCATGCCCGGCCTTTCTGCAGAGATTATGCAGTCTGCTGTGGCGTCATTGTGACTCGGGGACCTCCAACGGTCTGATAACTGAGGTATTAACAACGAGCATTAATCATAAAACTACATTTTATTAAATACAGAATGAAAAAGATAATTATCATTCTGCCATTGTTGTGTTTAAGCATGACATTGGCAGCACAGGACGATGGTGAGCACCATTCGTCCAATATAAAAGATTATCATACGAACGACACGACCGACGTGTTTTTCCGCCATCTGCAACTGAATGAATTGACGGTGACGGGTGTGACTGGCGATACGAAAATGAAACATGCTACCGCCCCTGTAAGCATCGTAACGCCGCAAGTGTTGAAAGCGACTGCCTCTACTAACATCATTGATGCCATCGCCCGCCAGCCGGGCGTCAGCCAGTTGACAACTGGCGGTAGCATCTCCAAACCCATTATCCGTGGACTTGGTTACAACCGGGTGGTGGTGATGAGTGAGGGTGTGCGACAGGAAGGTCAGCAATGGGGTGACGAACATGGTGTTGAAGTAGACGGCAGCAGTGTTAACTCAGTGGAGATCCTCAAAGGCCCAGCCTCGCTGATGTACGGCTCCGATGCAATGGCGGGTGTCGTCATCTTACATGCACAGCCGACACTGGCTGAGGGCGAGATGCGTGTCAGTGTCAGTACGGAGTATCAGACCAATAACGGACTCTTCGGCTATAACCTCTCGATGTCTGGCAACCAGCAAGGCTTCGTTTGGGATGCCCGTTTCAGCCAGAAACAGGCACACGCATATAAGAACGAGTACGATGGCTATGTACCAGGTTCGCAGTTCCGTGAGCGTGCCGGACGCCTGATGTTGGGCGTCAACAAAGGGTGGGGACACTCGCGACTGACAGCCACGGTCTATCACCTGACACCAGGCATCATCGAGGGTGAGCGCGACCCGGAGACGGGTGAATTGGAGTGCAACACCGATAACATCAAGACCTACGGCAAGACGTTGCCCTTTCAGCAGGTGAAGCACTACAAGGCCGTATGGGACAACTCGCTGAATCTCTCGACGGGCTATCTTAAAGCCATCATCGGCTATCAGCAGAACCGCCGTCAGGAATTTGAGGAATCAATGGACGAATATGAACTCTGTTTCAAACTACATACGTTGACCTATGACTTGCGCTATGTGACCAATGAATTCAATGGTTGGAAACTCTCGACGGGCATCGGTGGTATGTACCAGAAGTCAGTCAACGAAGGCGAGGAATATCTCATTCCCGACTACCGGCTGTTTGATTTCGGTCTCTATGCCACTGCCACGAAGACCCTCGGCGACTGTTGGACTCTGAATGGTGGCGTGCGCTACGATTATCGCCGACTGCATGGTGATGCCTTACAAGAAGATGGTGAGATGCGTTTCACTGATTTCTCCCGCCACTTCAATGGCTTGACGGGCAGCGTCGGAGCCGTCTGCAACATCAATGAGCACGTCAACCTGCGCCTGAATGTGGCCCGTGGCTTCCGTACACCTAATATGAGCGAGTTGGCCTCCAATGGCATTCACGAAGGCTCTATCCGCTACGAACTGGGCTCTCAGCAACTCAAAGCCGAATATAGCCTTCAAGCCGACCTTGGTATCGACTTCACGTCACAATACGTCTCGGCACAATTGGCACTCTTTGCCAACCGTATAGACAACTACATCTTCACCCATCGCGTGCCGGAGGAGATAGAGGAAGGCTATCTGACCTATGCTTATACCCAAGGTGATGCCCGTCTATTGGGCTTTGAGGCAGGTATCGACTTCCATCCCATCCACTCTGTGCATTTCTCCAATACGTTTTCATACGTTGATGCCCAGTTGATGCATGCGTCGCAGGATACGAAATACCTTCCCTTTACACCGGTACCGAAATGGTCATCGGAGTTGAAGTGGGAACTGTCGCACCACTCGCACAGCACCGTGGCCCATCACCATGAGCGCCATCCCTTCCACCGTTCTCTGCTCAATAATCTCTACATTGCAGCCGGTCTAGACTGTTATCTGAAACAGACGCACATCTATAGTGCTGACGATACAGAGACCGCAACCCCTGCATACGCCTTGTTCAGTCTTTCGGCAGGCACCGATTTACAGATAAATGGAAAAAAGGTTGCCGAACTGTATATTACAGCCGACAACCTCTTGAACCGTGCTTACCAGAATCACCTAAGTCGTCTGAAATATGCTGACGAGAATATCGTGACTGGTCGCCGTGGGGTTTACAACATGGGTCGCAACATCACTTTTAAAATCGTGGTGCCGATATCACTTTAAAGAGGATAATCCTCGAAGGCGTAGAGCACCGTTGAGAGGTAGCGCTCACCAGTATCGGGCAGGAGGACAACAATCTTCTTGCCCTTATTTTCCGGCCGCTTGGCCACCTCGATGGCAGCATAGAGGGCTGCACCTGCGCTGATGCCTACCAGCAGCCCTTCACTCTGGGCAATCTCACGACCCGTACGGATAGCGGCATCGTTCTCTACATCAAACACCTCATCGATGACGTCGGCATCGTAGGTCTTGGGCACGAAGCCGGCACCGATGCCCTGAATCTTATGGGGTCCCGAAGCACCACCATTCAATACCGGCGAAGACTTCGGTTCTACGGCAATCACCTTTACGTTGGGGTTCTGCTCTTTCAGATACTTACCCGTACCAGAGATGGTACCGCCAGTACCCACACCGCCAATAAAGATATCTACCTGCCCGTCTGTGTCGCGCCAGATTTCTGGGCCCGTTGTGGCATAGTGTTTGGCGGGGTTGGCTGCGTTCTCGAATTGTTGCAGGATCACTGCACCGGGGATGCTGTCACGCAACTCCTCTGCGGCGCGGATGGCGCCTGGCATACCGTCTTTTCCAGAGGTGAGACGCACCTCGGCACCGTAGGCCTTCACGAGATTTCTGCGCTCCACGCTCATCGTTTCGGGCATGGTAAGGATAAGATGGTAGCCCTTGACGGCTGATACCAGTGCCAATCCTACGCCCGTATTTCCTGAGGTGGGTTCAATGATGGTGGCGCCGGGTTTCAGGATGCCTTTGGCCTCTGCGTCCTCAATCATCGCCAGTGCAATACGGTCTTTCACGCTGCCGCCGGGATTAAAAAACT
>JAFWTK010000301.1 GCA_017518935.1 Prevotella sp. | reverse complement strand
GTATTTTTGCAGCATGTAATCCATACCGTTTGCATATTATGCCCGACCAATCTTTGAAGCGACAGTTGAAAGTGCTCACCATCCCAGTGTTTATCGAGATGGCGCTGGTGATGCTGTTGGGTGCCGTTGATACGGTGATGCTGAGTCGTTACAGCGACAACAGCGTGGCAGCCGTGGGACTCGACAACCAACTCATGTCGCTCGTGTTCCTCGTCTATCAGTTCTTCTCGATGGATGCTGCCATCCTCTGTGCGCAGTACATCGGGGCCGGACTGAGGAAACGGTTGGTGCAGGTGGTGGGTATGGCACTGGCCACACGAACCTACTGCCATAACATAATTATGTTTGTCTACCTCTTCTGTATCAGCATCACACAGGGCGGTGACATCCTCGTGGGGCACCTCGTGGGCCAGCAGCGTCATCAGGCGGCCTACATCTTAGGGAACTACTTCTTCCGTTGGTCGATGATCATCACGCTCACTGGCTCGGCTCTCCTCGCACTTTCAGGGCGTAGCATCCTCAGTGCCCTGACAGATAAGTCATCGGTATACCACTGGGCTACGGACTCATAGGCATGTGGGTCGGCTTTGCCCTCGACGAGAATATTCGTGGCATAATCCTCCTTCGCCGCTGGCGGTCAGGGAAGTGGCGCGGTAAGGGGTTCGTCGGATGACACAATCATCCTTATTCATAGCAATATTGATTATTCCATCTTCCCCTTGAATGTGTAACCGATACCTTCAACCGCTGTTCGAATGGCCTCTTCGGTGGCGGAGCCCTTGATGCTGAGGGTGTTGGCAGAGGCACTGGCCTTGGCCTTCTCTACGCCTTGTACTTCCTCAACGGCACGGACTACTGCGGCTTCGCAATGACTACAATGCATATCCTCAACGCGATAGACCGTTACGCCGGGGGCTAAAGCCTTTTTCGTGGTAAACTTGCTGAATAGTTTCATCATAAGAGCAAATATAATTAGTAATGTTAATACTGTAGCACAAACGATTTTAAGGGGGCTTGGCAGAGCCGATGTGCTCATGCAACAAGCATCTTGAACGCCTGCGGTGAAGTCGATTCCTGTGGCATTGAGCAGCAGTCCGAATAGAATTGCAAAACCTACGATGGTCGTCAGATAGATAGCGGTGAAACGCCGTCCCATCGACTTGTGAACCACGAGGATAGAGGCAAGGTTAACGGCAGGTCCTGCCATCAGCATCACTAGTGCTGCACCTGGCGATAGTCCTTTCATCATCAATGCCGCTGCCACAGGAATACTACCCGTTGAGCAGATATACATAGGTATGGCGATGACCAGTATGACCAGCATCTGCAATAGCGGCTGACTGCCGAAACTCAGGAAGAATTCGTCGGGCACTGCAACCTGAATCAATGCTGCTATGACAAGACCGATAAGCAGTCGCAGACCGATGTCGCGAAGCATGTCGTAGTATGCATACTTCAGAACGCGCCAAATTATCAGTTGAGGGGTGAGAGTTGAAAGTTGAGAGTTTTCCGATAGAGAGCAGTTATCTTCATCTTTAACCAATCGGTTTACCAATAATCCGCCGCAGATGCCCGTGATAAGTGCTGCCGTAGGACGGATAATAGCAAACCCCAGTCCCATCAGTGAGAATGTGGCCAGGATAGAGTCGATGCCCGTTTGTGGCGTAGCAATCAGAAACGAGGCAATGGCGCCCTTCGAAGCCTTCTCGTTTCTGAGTCCGATGGCTGTAGGAATCACACCGCACGAACACAGCGGTAGCGGTACACCCAGAAGTGCTGCCCAAACAACGGCGAACTTATTGTTCTGCGAAAGATAATTGGCATAGAACCTCTGCGGCACAAATACGTGCAGCACGCCTGCGATGAGGAATCCCAACAGCAGATAGGGAGCCATCTCGCAGACCACGTTCAATAGCGATATGAAAAAATTCTGTATATCCATCGATTCATTGTAGTTCTTTTTCATTCTTGGCCGTCACTTCCTGTTGGTTGATGATGTCGATACAGACCTGGTCGAGCGCTACGGGATCGGTAGAGGCGAGGATGCCATAGGCCTCCGAAGCGAAGTCAGAAAGATCAGTATTCTCTTCATCATTTCCAGAAATTATTACCAAAGTAACTATAGCGACTGTTATCGGGATTGACGACTATTTGCTCTATAACAACCTCTGAGTCTATCATGATGAGCCTTAGCGTATGCTTACCAGGGGTTGTCAGGAAGTTGGCATCAAGCCAACGAATATTATCAAAGACCTCATCACGACGCTGCAACTGACAACCATCCACATAGCCGCTCAAAGAGAGATGGCTACGCGGCGGCAGGGGCTTCAAGACTTTCGATACCGACAAATTCTGCGGCGTATATTCCATAAAGGTATCTACCAGTCCACGACGGGCATCAATCACCTGCATGGGCTGGTCGTCAATCTGCACGCCAAGGCGCAGACCGCGTGCTGGCAGAATATCCTGTGTGGGCAGGATGCCGATGGCAACATGCCCTTCGCCAGTCAGTTCCACCTCGTATTCCAGCGCAGGGCCATCACCCTCCTTGTATTCCTGCATCACATCCTTGGCACCCATGCAGCCTTTGCCACGCCCGAGATCAGGCAGGAACAACCAACCATCGCTTTTCTGAGTATAGTCACAGGCAGCAATCGTGTATTCCTTTGTATCCTTCGAGGCGTTCAGGTTGTGATGAACCTTATAGCCAAGTGTCATCGGATGGTAGTTCTTATCAGGTATCGACCATTTGGTATAGCCGATATGGTTGTCGAGCATCATACCATCCCACTTGCCGCCAGCCATCACTTTATTATAATAATCGGTGAGCCGCTGGTCTTGCTCCATGAGATGACAGATAGTGAGGCTGTCGCCTACAGTCGCTGCATTGTAGATATGAGCCACCCCGGCACTGGCTACGGTAGGATAATAGACCAATTGATAGAAGGCATCCTGTGCTTCAGCGGGAATCTGCTCCTTCAGCGCCTCGCAACGCGCCACAAGTGACTGCCAGAGGTTGCTGACATGAAGCATCTCTTCATAGTTATAGATGCCTGGTACTTGTGCTTCAGGTTTGCGCCAGAGGTTGTATTTTGAGTACTTAGAGATAATATCAGCAGTTTCCTTGGCAAAAGAATCACCAAAGATGCCACGTGTCCAGCCCTCCAGCCATGTCTGTTCGTCGCCAGCCTGAATAGCATCGGGGTTCCAGGCATAGTGCATGATGAAGTCGATGGGCATCTCCTTTGGTTTCAGGTCGCCCACGTTGATGATCCAAATGCGGTCGATACCACTCTTGTAGGCGAGATTCAACTGTTCACGTAGTTTAGGCACTGTAGTAGTGTTGATCCAACGGTCATTCCAAGGACCACCATTCATATCAATATGGTAATAGAGTCCAAGACCACCCTGACGTTTCCTTTCAAAGTCTCGACCTTTACGGCGAATATATCCCCAGTTGTTGTCGCAGAGCAGCAACGTCACGTCGTCAGGAACAGTAAAACCTGCGTCATAATAGCGCTGTACCTCCGTAAAGATGGCCCACAACTGTGGTATGGCATCTTCCCGTCCATAGATATCTTTGATGATCTCACGCTGTCCCTCAATGACTTTACCAAGTGTTTTCAAATTCTCAGTATCGTCACCCTTGCCCATCGCCACATCGCCATCACCGCGCATACCGATAGTCACAAGATTGTCGTAGGCCTTATTGCGCTCCATACCCTCACGGAAGAACTGGTCAATGCGCGCTTTGTTCGAGGCATAGTCCCATGGTCCCACCTGTTGTTTACGATGCAGATATTCCTGATGGGAACGCATCATCGGCTCGTGGTGACTGGTGCCCATCACGATACCCATCTCGTCAGCCAGTCGCGGACTTTCTGGGTCATCTTCATTGAACGCTGTTGCCCACATAGCCGGCCAAAAGTAGTTGGCCTTCAGGCGCAACAGCAGTTCAAATATATGCTCATAGGCTCTGGCGTTTACGCCGCCAAAGTGGTTGGTACACCAAGTGCCGAATGAAGGCCACTCGTCGTTGATAAAGATTCCACGATATTTCACCTTAGGCGAAGGCTGCACAAATCGTCCGGCATCATAATATAGTTCATCTTGATGTTTCACAGGCACATCAGCCATCCAATACCAAGGTGACACGCCGATACGTTCAGACATGTCGTAAATGCCATAGATTGTGCCACGCTTATCACTGCCAGCAATCACGAGGTTGCCCTCCACCACGTCAATCAGGTAAGATTCCCACTGACCACGTACTTTTTGCACATCCATCTTCTTCTGCTTAATCAGGTTGTCGATGATACGGCTCTTGCCTATGGTACCTACAAGGATAGAGCCCTTGAGATTCTGACGTTCATGTGGCAGCAGACCAGCAGAGTTAGGTGATTGCAAGTCAACCTGCGACGAGATACCCGTCACCTTTCTTACATCATCACTCAGGTTACGTGCTGCACGGATCACACCTTTCCAGTCATCCACATCTACTATTACAGAAGCAGTCTTGCCATCTTTCGCAATACAAAAGTTGTTAGTTTGAGCCCATCCTTCCAAGAACGGACACGCTATCAACATGATAATCAGGATTTTTCTCATATTATTTGTTTTTATTCTGTTATTACTTCCACATCGCCGTAAGCCATGCGATTACCTGTTGCTAAGTGGTCGGCATCAAGTTTGAGGATCCTGGCTTTGACGGGTTGGAACTTGATGGTTTGCCAAATGGGATTATTGACAACATTCGAGAACTCCCCAGAGGCCAGTTTTGTCCAATTAGACCAGTCGGTGGAAGCCCAAAGAGTGTAGTGGGTCACTGTGCCATCCTTGCTTTCTTGTGGTGGCAGGTAGCGGAAGGAAGTGATCGTCTGCTCCGTATCCCAATCGATCATCATCTGAGTGGGACTGCTGAAGAACAGATGCAGATTGCTGGATTTCTTCTCACCCGCATTGGGAATGTCGGCTGTCAGTTCTGGAGCAAGATAAGCGCCGAGTTTCTTGATGACAGGTTTGCACTTAGCATCCAGGACTGTGAAACGAATCTTTGTGGCATTAACCGTTGGGAAACAGATGATGCGACGATGCCCGATGGTGGTCAATCCGTCGCCATTTTCCACAAGTTCGTCTTTTAAAGGCACCCACTGCCCTTCAACCTCAGCATCCAGTGCGAATTTCTTCACGCGCTGGCCATAACGGATATCCTCTTCTGCAACGAAACGATTGAATATTGTTGGCTGTCTGAAGGTGATGACAGTCTCTGAACCTTGCGTTTCTTTATTTGCTTCCAAGGTGAGGTCAGTCTTGAACACCTCCTGAATCATCTTGTTAAAGGCAATGCCACGCAGACTGTCGTTGGGGTGAATGCGTCCATTAGGCGCTATGGGAAAATTGAGCAGCAGTGTCGAGTTGCGTCCTACAGATTTATAATAGGTATCCATCAGTTTCGACAGACTCTTTACGTGCTCGTTCTCTGTCTCGTGATAGAACCAACCTGGACGGATGCTCGTATTCGTCTCGCCAGGACACCACACATCGCCCTCCTCCACACCATAGTGCAGCATGTGCCAGGGAGTGTCGCCCTTACTGGGCATCAGACTCCAGTTGGTCTCGCCCACATTACCGGCTTCCGTTCCTACCCAACGCAAATCGCCACGGTCGCCACCATCATTCCAAATAACGGCATGCGGTTGCAACTCACGAATCATGCGGAAAGTCTCTGCCCACCCATAGTAGGTCTTTCCGTCAATCCTGCGCGTTTCATTCGCGCCACCATACCAGCCGTTACCACCATTGGCACCATCGAACCACACCTCGAAGATGTCGCCATAGTTCGTCAATAGTTCACGCAACTGATTGCGGAAATAGGTGACATACGCAGGCCGTCCGTACTCTGGATGATTTCTGTCCCAAGGCGAGAGATAGACAGCGAACTTCAGACCCTCATCCCGACACGCCTCAGCCAGTTCGCGCACCACGTCACCCTTGCCATCTTTCCAAGGAGAGTTCTTCACAGAATACTCCGTATATGCCGACGGCCACATACAAAACCCGCAATGGTGCTTGGCTGTAAAGATAACCCCCTTCATGCCAGCCTGCTTGCACACTCGTGCCCACTGCCGACAGTCGAGATCCGAGGGATTAAACAGTTTCGGATCCTCATTGCCGAAACCCCATTCCTGATCGGTATACGTGTTCAGCGAATAATGGATAAACGCATACATCTCCATGTCTTGCCAACGCAACTGATTGTCCGTAGGCACAGGACCACAGGGCTCCACCTGCGCTTTCAACGATGCAGCAGTCATGGTGGTCAACAACAATATAAGTAATGGTTTCATATAATGGCATTGCATTGATTTCATATCGTCTGCAAAGGTACGAAACAAATAGTTTATAGTGGTTTAAAATATTATCCAAGAATAGGACAATATTATGATTGCAGTCTTTATATCGCAATTTTGTCCTATTCAAATAGCGATAGTATCAGATATTATTCGTAATTTTGTAGCCAGAACCATCATCATAAGACATTGATACAGATACCGATTGAATCCATGAATCTGATGATGCTGAACGTGGGCTATGCTACGCATCATGCAGATTGGAACTGGCAGAAAGTGAGTTCCCCTTTTATTCGTATTTTCTATATCGAAGAGGGGGAGGCCATGCTTCATCTGCCAGAAAAAGATGTCAGGTTAAAACCTGAACACATGTATATCATTCCTGCCTATACCATCCATTCGTATGAGTGTCACGGTGTGTTCAAACTGTATTATATCCACATGTACGAGGGATTCAAGAACGAATTGAACCTCCATGAAACCTATGAACTGCCAACTGAGGTTCCGATAGGAAAGGACATCAAACAACTGTTCGAGCATCTGGCATTGCATTATCCTGATGCCAGGCTACCTGGTGCAGACCCCAAAAGTTACGATACCTCCGCGCAGACCTCAGATTACGTGGCGCGTTACAGGAACATGGCATTATGGGAGAAGATGGAACTGAGAGGTGCCATGCTGATGATGATGTCGCACTTCATCCGGGAGGCGAAACCTCGCATTTGGACATCCGATGAGCGCATGAAACGCGTTCTCAGGCATATCCATGAACATATCTCCGATGAGATAGACGTGGAGGAGTTGGCCAATGTGGCATCCATCACCAAGACCTATTTCATCCGCCTTTTCAAACAAGAGTTTGGGCTGTCTCCCATTCAGTATATCAATAGGAAGAAGGTGGAACGGGCACAACTGCTCCTCTTCACTACCGACAGTTATGTGAAAGAGGTAGCCTACAAGTTGGGCTTCAGTGACCACAGTTACTTCATCCGTCTTTTCCACAGAATAACCGGAATCACCCCCCAAGAATATCGCAAGCGCTTTTTGCAACCATAATCACCCCGCGCATCCCCCTTTGTCATCCCGACACCCCCTTTTTGAGGTTCCCAGGAGGCTACGCTTAACAAGGAGTTGTCGAAATATACCGTTACTCTAATAGGTCTGTCAATGGAGGATATGTAAAAACAACCTATCACTGGGGTCTGGACCCATGACTATCTGACCTGCTCTTGCCGAAAGTAGTATTTGTCTAACTCCTCTTTTAAACAACAATTTGTCTTAGTGTCCCAAATCTCAGGCATGTCATCACAAGGGTTAGAAAATGTGCCTGAATTTTCAGGCACGTCAGTCATTACACAAGAAGGAAAGCCAAGATAGGATTCCTTGAAGTTCACAGAATGAATCGCGATCCTGACGCAGGCTTTTAACTAATATTCGTAGAGTTGGATGTGCAGAATCTTCCACTCGCCAACGCTGATGCGGGCATGACGACCCTGATGGCTCTGGTCGCCATTATAATACGACCTTTCTTCATAAACGATCCCATTTTAACTGCAAGTTGACGAAAGCGGTAAGAAGGTCGTCAGATGACATGGAGACCGAGGAAGACCATGAGGCCGTTCATCAGGATCCAGAAGATGGCGAATGGCATCGTCTTGCGCATGATGTCACCATCCTGACCCTCCATGTCGCAGGCGGCAGTAGCGATGGCTATTGACTGTGGCGAGAGTAGTTTTCCTCCCTCAGAACCGGCACAGTTGGCTGCAGCGAGCCAGTTGGTCTCGTTGCCGCTAACACCAAAGAACGTACCCTGATTGACCAAGCCGAGATCGCTGGCGGCAGTAGCCTGTAACTTACCGAAGAGGATATTGGCATTTGTGGCACTGCCAGTCACAAACGTTCCGATAGAACCGATGAGGGGTGCAAAGAACGGGAAGGCTGCACCTGTCAACAGCACCAGTCCCTTGGCGATATCATTGGTCATACCTGTATTGTTCATCAGCATGGCCATTGCTACGAGGCAACAGATGGTGACAACGGTCTTCTGCAAGTTCAGGGTGGTCTTGGCCAGCAGTTTCATCAGTTTACCGAAACTCATGCCCTGGATCAGTCCGCCAATGACGGCACCGAGGAATATCATCAGTCCCGCATTCGAGAGCCAGCCGAACTTAAAGGTATTGCCGATGACGGGCATGTCGAACTTGGTCACTAACGTCTGGTTCAACAGTTCATTGATGGGAGGTACAATCTTACTCGAAATCAGGATGAAGAAGATAATGAGGCCGTAGACGCTCCATGCTTTGAGGGTCTTTGCGAGGCCGAACTTCTTCTTCTCGACAATCACCTCGTCAGCAGGATTCTCGTCGTGGATAAACAGTTTGTTGTAGATCAGCATGGCAATGATGGCCGCCACAGAACCGAGGATGGCAGGTGTCTCAGGGCCAATGAAATGGGCGCAGCAGAACTGTACGATGATGGAGAACGTACCCACGAAGAGGGCGATGCAGATGTTCTTCAGGATCTTCGTCTTGTCGGTCATCATCAGGATGAGGAATGGCGTGATGAAGAACATCAGTGAGAGTTGCAGGATGATAAACGTTGCTACTTCACAGAGTTCCTCGGGCGTGGCCACGCCACTGGCTGCAACCTGATTAGCCAGTGTTGTGGCAGGCAGGCCTACGGCACCGAAGCCTACGGCCACCGTGTTCGCCACCAGACAGATGACGGCAGAGAACATCGGCTTGAAACCCAGTCCGATGAGGATGGCAGCAGGAATCGCCACAGCCGTTCCGAAGCCGGCCATACCTTCGAGCACACCACCCAGACCCCATGTCAGCAGGAGCACGAGCAGGCCCTTGTCGGAGGTCATCTGGATGAACTGTGTCTTGATGGTCTCAATCTCCTTCGTCTCACAAAGGATATTGTAACTGAAAATTGCGCAGATGATAATCAGGATGATTGGGAAGCAGGCTTTCAGGAAGCCTTCCACCACCGACCAGATGGTGATGCCGAAGATGGATGCCTCGGCATATCTCTCCGGAATGATGCCCATAGCGGGAGCCGCAAACAGGGCCAGGATGATTGTTACAACAAGCGTAATCATTGCACTCTTATAACCGGACACTTTGAAACCCATCATCAAGACGATGAGCAACAGGATAGGAATGACAGATACTAATGCTGACATAGGTGTTGTTAGTTATTCTTTGTGATTATTGTATAAGTTTGGGTACAAATATACGACTTTTCGGGCATATAGCCATCTTATTTTAGTGAAAAAAACAAAAACGGAAAAATCTTTCCTCTTTCCTCTTTTCACTTTCCACTTCTTTTTCGTATATTTGCACCAAAGTATAATTAAAAACCCGTTGTGCCTTATGCTGAACCAATTCCTATCAGACCTCAGACAGGTGTTGCCGTCTGACCGTATCTATACCGATGAACTCCGTACCCTCGGTTGGGGAACGGATGCCAGTTTCTATCGCCAGATCCCCAAGGTCGTCGTCCGTAGCGATGGCGAGGCGGAGATCTCGAAGATTGTGCAGTTGTGCAGGAAATACAAGATGCCCTTTACTTTCCGTGCGGCAGGTACATCGCTGAGCGGACAGAGTTGTACGGATTCCGTGCTCATCGTGGCGGGCAAACACTGGGAGAAATACAAAATAATTAGTAATGAGGAATTAGGAATTAGAAATTCTGATTACACACAGAGTGAGATAACTATAAAGTTGCAACCCGGTATAGTGGGGGCGAGGGTGAATGAGATTCTGAAACCCTACGGACGGGTATTCCCCCCTGACCCTGCTTCGATAGGCTCGGCGATGGTGGGTGGTATCGTCATCAACAATGCCTCGGGCATGAACTGTGGCGTGCATGCCAACAGCGACAGGATGATGGTATCTGCTCGTATCATCCTGACAGATGGAACCATCCTTGATACGGGCTCAGAAGAGAGTAGGGAGGCTTTCCGCCAGAGTCATCCCGAGTTTCTGGCAAAGATTGAGGCTCTGCGCGATAAGGTGAGAGCCGACGAGGAACTGGCTTCGCGCATACGTACCAAATATTCTATTAAGAACGTGACGGGACTGAACCTCCGTCCGTTGATCGCCTACGATGATCCCTTTGATATCATCGCCCACTCGATGGTGGGATCGGAGGGTACACTGGCCTTCCTCTCAGAAGTGACGATGAAGACGCTCTACGACTACAAGTGCAAGGCCTCGGCTATGGTGTATTTCCTGACGATGAAGGAGAGTTGTGAGGCCGTGGTGGCGATGAAGAAACTGAAGGCTGGTGAGGACGACCTGAGGATGAGTGCGGAGAACCTGATGGTGAAGAGTGCCGAGATGCTGGATTATAAATCACTGAGTAGTGTGGACGATCCTGTGTATCTGCAATATCAGAAGGATGTGGATGCTGGTAAGATAGAAGGCGTGGAGCCTGGCGACTATCATAACCTGACGGCTATCCTCACCGAGACAAAGGGAATCACCCATGAGCAACTGCTCGAAAAGATTGAGGCCATCAAAACGTGCTTGGGACAGTTCAGGCTCTATATCCCAGCCGAGTTTACGGAGGATCCAGCCGTCTATGGCAAGTACTGGGCCATTCGAAGTGGTATTTTTCCTTCTGTGGGTGGTACGCGGCCTGTCGGCACGTCATGTCTGATAGAGGACGTGGCATTCCCCATCGAGTCATTGCCAGAGGCCACGGTGAAACTCCAGAAACTCATTGCCGATCATGGCTACGACGATGCCTGTATCTATGGTCATGCCTTCGAAGGTAACTACCACTTTATCCTGAACCAGAGTTTTGCCGACGAGCACGAGGTGGCACGTTATGCGGAGATGATGCGCGACGTGGCGAAGTTGGTGGTAGAGGACTATGACGGTTCGTTGAAGGCAGAGCATGGAACGGGTCGTAATATGGCTCCCTTCGTGAAGTACGAGTGGGGCGAGAAGGCCTACGAGGCCATGAAGGAACTGAAGGCCGTCTTCGATCCTGACGGGCTCTTGAACCAGGGTGTCATCTTCAACGATGATCCAGACTGTTTCATCAAATGTCTGAAACCGTTGCCTGTGTTGAGTTTCGACTACGACAGTGTACCTGATGGCGGCAAGTATCTGATGGATCCCAAACTTTCGACAGCCAAGGAGACCATCGAACAGGTGAAGCGTGCCAACAAGTGTATCGAGTGCGGTTTCTGTGAGGTCAACTGTATGTCGTGCGGACTCACGCTTTCGAGTCGTATGCGTATCGCTGTACAACGTGAGATCCGTGAGTTGGAGACCACTGGTGCCAATCCAGAGCGGGCCGCTAAGTTGCGTAAGCAATATAAATACTATGGTGACCAGACCTGTGCGACGGATGGGCTCTGTTCTACCTCTTGTCCGATGAAGATCAATACGGGTGAGTTGACGCATCTGATCCGTCAGATGGATATGAACAACTCAACATTGGGCTATCAGGTGGGAGAGTTTGCTGCCAACCACATGGCGGGCATCAAGTCGGGCCTGCGCGTCGTGCTCGACGTGGCGCATGCTGCCCATGTCACATTGGGACCCAAGTTGATGACGAATGTCTGTCGGACGATGAACAAGATGGGACTGCCCCTCTGGACGACAGCCATGCCGAAGAAACGTCGCCAGCCGAAACCCTCTGACCTAACGCAGTTCATCATCGAGAAGTCTATCCCACAACATGAGGAGCGGCACAGCGACCTGAAGGTGGTCTATTTCCCCAGTTGTATCAACCAGACGATGGGACAGTCGAAGCAGGGTGGCAAGAAGCACGACCTTGTCGATGAAGTCATCCAACTGATGGCTAAGGCTGGCTACGAGGTCATCTTCCCTAAGGGGATGGAAAAGATGTGCTGCGGCCAGATCTGGGAGAGTAAAGGTATGCTCGACATAGCCGACCGTAAGAGTGGTGAACTGGAAAAAGCGTTGTGGGAAGCCTCAGAGCATGGAAAATATCCCGTACTCTGCGCCCAGAGCCCGTGTCTGCACCGTATGAAGAAGGTTATGGGTGAGCGAGAGCAGAGTGATGCTTGCACCGACTCTGCCGGGCGTGAAGAAACTCGCCCGGAGGGCAAGGTGATGAAGAAGATGAAACTCTACGAGCCTGCCGAGTTTATCATGAAATATCTCGTGCCGCGTCTCGACTTCCATCCCACAGACCGTCCTATCGCCCTGCATCTCACCTGTTCTACGCGACAGATGGGTGTGGCCGACGACCTTATCAACCTCGCAAAGATGTGCTCCACGAAGGTATATCTGCCAGAAGGGGTAGGGTGCTGCGGCTTTGCAGGCGACAGGGGCTTCACCTTCCCGGAGATGAACAAGTATGCCTTAAGGAAACTCCGTCCGCAGATCGAGGCGAACCATATCGAGGTGGGCTACTCGAACAGTCGTACCTGTGAAATCGGCTTAGAGACGAACACAGGCATTCCGTATATGAGTATTGTCTATCTCGTCAACGAGTGTACGACGCCAAAATCGTGATCCAGAAGGCTCATTGTTGAGTCCGTGAAAGGTCGAAGCGGAACGGTTTGTTGAAATGGCGCCGTGAATAGTAGGTTACTGATGGATGCTTCAGGTCCATCACCATTGTCCAGGCTGTGCCGAGGAAAACGTCTCGCTGAGCCTGCGACACATCCTTGATAGCCTCGGTGAGTTGCTGTTCACTCATCACGCCACCAGTCTGACTGTATCGCTGGCAGAGGCGATCATAGCGGTCGTCGCCCTCTTTGAGTCCCACATTGAGCTTCTGTTCGCACAGATAGTGGTTGGCCAGAGCAGGCGATTCTGTCACCACCATTTTATGATCGACGTATTCCACCACCACACTTCTGCCCGAAGCGTCGGCAATGGCGTAATGGTGGGCAGAGCCGATGTCAGAGTGCATGTCAATGCCCTCAAGCAGTTCTAAATCCGTAGAACTCCACGTTGAACGTGGTGATCGATTCGTAGCCGCGAGTGGGAATGGCATGCATGATAACAGCTGTGGCCGACGGGAAGTCGAAGTTACGTCTCATCATTACGCCTCCCTCAGGAGTGCTGACGGTAAGTGCCGAAAGCTGATTCACAACTTTAATCGCGACAATGACTCCTGCCCACAGCCAGAGCCATTGCGGCAATTCGAGTATCGGCAGGAGCAAAGGGCACAAACACGCTACGAAGCAGATGTCTGCAAGACTATCCAGCAATGCTCCAGTCCTGGTAACGCACTTCAGTCTCCGGGCCAGCCACCCGTCGGCTATGTCGCTGATGCCGCAGAGCGCATAAAGCGCCCAAAAGGTTGTTCCTACAACATCACACAGTAGCAGAGCAACAGCCCCAACTATTCGGAGCGACGACAGGATATTCGGCAGATGTTTGTATATCTTCATTTTTTTAGTTTACTACATTCGCTGACGCTCTGCCTGTCCGGCACCTGTACCTTTATACTTACTCTTCTGGGCATTGAAGGTGTAGCGGATGGAGATGTCCAGGCGGTGGCTACGGCT
>JAFWTK010000300.1 GCA_017518935.1 Prevotella sp. | reverse complement strand
GAGCAGGTGCGCCGCTGGTGGCCATTCCTCCGTGACCGCCGCATCGACGACTATACCGACCTGACACGCAGATTCATCGATTAAACAAAAACATCAGATATGAAAAAGATCATTTCCCTGGCCCTGATGGCCATTACCCTTCTGCCAACAACAACGCTGGCGCAGGAGGAACAAGAAGCACCCGAGGTAGAATGGGTAGTTGAGGTAGTAAAGGAGAAAGAGGTAAATGCCTTCGTCCAGGCAAGCCTCGTCAGCCGTTATATGTGGCGTGGTACCGACTTGGGCGGTATCAGCATCCAGCCCGAGGCAGGCATCTCCTGGAAGGGACTCTCCCTCTCTGCCTTCGGCAATGCCGGTTTCGACAAGAACGACGCACAGGAGTTTGACCTCACACTCAGTTATGAGTATAAGGGTTTCAAAATCGGTGTCACCGACTATTGGTTCACTGGCGTAGACCCTGAGAACCGTTATTTCTTCTATAAAGAGAAGGAGACGGCCCACCAGTTGGAGGCCAACCTCGGCTATACCTGCAAGTATTTCTCCTTGCAGGCCTACACCATGTTCTGGGGCAACGACTTCAAGATCAACGGCGACCGGGCCTACTCTACCTACGTGGAACTCTCCGTACCCTTCCGTGCCGGCGGTCTCGACTGGGATGTCCGTGCCGGTATCACCCCCATGGAGAGTGCCGGCTATACGACCACCCGTACCGCACAAACTATTCTCGGCGATAATCTGACCATCGAGGAGCCCCATTATTTCTACGGCGAGGGCTTTACCTGTAACATGGCCTCCATCCGTGCCACGAAGAACCTGCGGTATAAGAACCTGCGTCTGCCTATCTTCGCCGAGATTCACACCAATCCCTACCTGCAAAAAGCCAACTTCCTTGTAGGTATCAGCGTCATTGCATTCTAAAAAACAGCCAGTATAATGAGCAATTTAAGATTTCAGGTTGTAGAGGAGGCCTTCAAGAAACAGGCCCTTGATGTCAAGGCCCCTTCAGAGCGTCCGTCCGAGTATTTCGGCAAGTACGTGTTCAACCGTCAGAAGATGTATAAATACCTGCCTGCCGATATCTATGCCAAACTCATAGATGTCATCGACAACGGGGCCCGCCTCGACCGTTCGATAGCCGATGCGGTGGCAGCAGGCATGAAGCAGTGGGCCCAGGAGATGGGTGCCACCCACTACACCCACTGGTTCCAGCCCCTCACAGAGGGCACGGCTGAGAAGCACGATGCCTTCGTGGAACACGACGGCAAGGGCGGTATGGTGGAGAATTTCAGCGGCAAACTGCTTGTCCAGCAGGAGCCCGATGCCTCGTCGTTCCCCAACGGCGGCATCCGCAACACCTTCGAGGCCCGTGGCTATTCTGCCTGGGATCCCACATCGCCCGTCTTCATCATCGACGACACCCTCTGTATCCCCACCATCTTCATCGCCTATACCGGCGAGGCCCTCGACTACAAGGCTCCCCTGCTAAGAGCCCTGCACGCTGTCGACAAGGCCGCTACGGATGTCTGCCAGTACTTCTACAATGATGTGCACAAGGTACAGGTGAACCTCGGCTGGGAACAGGAGTATTTCCTCGTCGACGAGGGACTCTATTCCGCCCGTCCGGACCTGATGCTGACAGGGCGCACCCTGATGGGCCACGAGAGCGCCAAGAACCAGCAGATGGACGACCACTACTTCGGTACCATCCCCGACCGTGTACAGGCCTTTATGAAGGACTTGGAGATTCAGGCCTTGGAACTCTCCATCCCCTGCAAGACCCGTCACAACGAGGTGGCGCCCAACCAGTTTGAGTTGGCTCCTATCTTCGAGGAGTGCAACCTTGCCGTCGACCACAACATGCTGCTCATGTCGCTGATGAAGCGTGTGGCACGTAACCACGGCTTCCGGGTACTACTCCACGAAAAGCCCTTCGACGGTATCAATGGCTCCGGCAAGCACAACAACTGGAGTCTCTCTACCGATACAGGCGTGCTGCTGCATGCCCCCAATTCCTCTAAGGCTGCGGCTGATATGCAATCCGCCGCTAACGAGACCCTGCGCTTCGTCACGTTTATCGTAGAGACGCTGATGGCCGTCTATAAGCACAACGGACTGCTGAAAGCCTCCATCATGAGTGCCACCAATGCCCACCGCCTGGGCGGCAATGAGGCGCCTCCTGCCATTATCTCCTCCTTCCTCGGCACCCAACTCACCGAACTCTTGGATAAGATCGAAGAGTCGGATGCCAGTGAACTCTTCACCCTCAAAGGCAAGAAGGGCATGGAGATAGACATCCCTCAGATTCCCGACCTCATCATCGACAATACCGACCGCAACCGCACGTCGCCCTTTGCCTTCACCGGCAACCGCTTCGAGTTCCGTGCCCCGGGCTCCAGCGTCAACTGTGCCTCGGCCATGATAGCCCTCAATGCGGCGATGGCAGAAGCCCTGACCTCGTTTAAGGAGCGTGTCGACAAGAAGATACAGGAGTTTTCCACCCGACCTGAATACACCTCAGGCACAGGCCATACGGCTAAGTTCCACGCCATCATCGAGG
>JAFWTK010000299.1 GCA_017518935.1 Prevotella sp. | reverse complement strand
TCTCACCCTCACGGAGGAACTGAGGCAGCGGTTTCGACTTCTTCGGCCCTGTAATACAATGGGCAGGATCCTTTTCAACCAGTTTCCGTTTTAGGGCAAAGCGATAAAAGGAACGCAGAGCGCTCAACTTTTTATTAATTGTTGAGGCAGTGTTTCCTTTATCCATCAGACTCTCCATCCAGTCACGGATCAGATCGGCGTCCACCTTATCTAAGGAGAGTCCGTCATCCCTAAGATTCAGATACGATTCAAATTCCCGAAGGCTTTCCTCGTATGTCTGCACAGTCTGCGCGGAAGCATTCCGCTCATATCGCAGGTAGTTCAGGAACTGGTTTATCATTCTTTCGCCTTTTCGAGATATTATCTCTTTTCGGCTACGAATTTACGAATTAATTCTGAAACCACCAAATTTTTTAGGAACTTTTATTATTCCTCGTTGGCGCGCAACTGCTGTACGTAAATAGCGTGCTCCATCTTAAGGCGCTTAAGCACAGAAGGTTTGTCGAACTGCTGACGGCGACGGAGTTCCTTCACCACGCCTGTTTTCTCAAACTTTCTCTTAAACTTTTTGAGAGCCTTTTCAATGTTCTCGCCTTCTTTTACGGGTACAATAATCATTTGTCTTTTCTTTTAATTTTTTTTTGTTAAACTTATGCCTCGGACATACTTGTCACGAAAAGCGGGTGCAAAATTACTACTTTTTTATGAAACCACCAAGTTTTTATCCTTTTTTTATTAAATGAGGTGAGTATTTTTTCAAAAAAATCCCCAAAAAGCGTTACCCTTGTGGGCAAAAAAGAGAAACAAGATTAGTGTAAAATTAGCCCCACTGTCCCGATGAAGGATAGTGAGGCTAGGATACAGTATCGGCAGTTACAGAGTTCTTCCTTGTGATTCACCATTATTGGTTTAGTGGGGCGCAGGCTGCCTGGAGCCAGGCGGATTCTTCTTGGTTGAGATGGGGCGAGAGGGTGTCGAAGACACGTTGGTGGTAGGCATTGAGCCAGTCAAGTTCCTCCTGCGTCAGCAGTTCGGTGAGGATGGGAGCCTTGTCGATGGGACAGAGAGTAAGGGACTCGAACTGGAGGAACTTACCAAACTCCGTCTCCTTATATGGCGTGACAAGGAGAGTATTCTCGATACGCACACCGAACTTGCCTGCGAGATAGATGCCAGGCTCGTCAGTAACAGTCATACCTGCCACCAGAGGGGCTGGCTTCCACTCCATACGGATCTGGTGGGTGCCCTCGTGGACATTGAGGTAGGTGCCTACGCCGTGACCCGTGCCATGCAGATAGTTCAATCCCTCTCGCCAAAGCGCCTGACGGGCCAGAACATCGAGTTGCGTGCCGTTGGCGCCTGAAGGGAACTTGCAGAGTTCTATCTGGATATGCCCCTTCAGCACGAGGGTATAAATGTGCTTTTGTTCCTCGGTGAGAGGGCCGAGGGGGATGGTACGGGTGATATCGGTGGTGCCGTCGAGGTATTGGGCTCCACTGTCGAGCAGCAGGAAGCCTTCAGGTTTCAGAGGGATATCTGTTTCTGGCGTGGGTTCATAGTGCACGATGGCACCATGTGCCTGATAGGCAGCGATTGTGTCGAAAGAGATGTCGCGATAGAGGGGCTGTTCGGAGCGGAGGGCTTCGAGTTTAGCAGAGACGGAGAGTTCGGTGAGAGAGGAAGGTTCCTGGCTATCGAGCCATTTCAAAAACTTAGTCATGGCGATGCCGTCTTTCAGCATCGCCGACCTAAAACCCGCTATTTCCCTTTCATTCTTAACGGTCTTCATCCGCTTGACAGGCGACTCTTCCTCCACAATGCCGACAGCACTCCTGACTCCTGACTCCTGTCTCCTGACTACTTCATACAACGTATAGTTCACCTCGTTGGGATCGAGCAGGATGTTGTATGCAAAATAGTCTTTCAGTCCTTTGCGTACCTCCTCGTAAGACGCCACCCCTACCCCTTCGGCTTTCAAATAGGCTATAACCTCGGACGAGAGTTTCACCTTATTAATATAAAGGGTGACATCGTTGGGGGCGATGAGCAGATACGAGACAAAAACAGGATTACAGTGCACATCCGATCCACGGAGATTCAGAGTCCAGGCGATGTCATCGAGGGCTGCCATCAGCATCCCGTCGGCATGTTTCTCTCGCAGAGCCTGACGGATACGAGCTATCTTCTCATGAGCCGTCTCTCCAGCATGTTCCAGAGGATAGATTTCCACTGGGTTCTCAGGAATAGCCGGACGACCAGACCAAATAAGCGCTAAAGGATCGAAGTTGGTTCGGAGGGTGATGCCCCCTTGTTTGCGGAGGTCAGAAATCTGTTGCTTCACCTCGCTGGCAGAACTACACGTGCCGTCGATGGCCACCTCAGCCCCAGGGTCACATTCCCTGCCGATCCATTCAGCGATGGTGGGGGTACCTTCGATTTTCAGTTTCATCAATTGGTATTCCGTGCCCTTCAACTGATCCTCCGCTGCCAGGAAATAACGGGAGTCCGTCCAGAGGGCGGCGGAAGTCATCGTCACCACCGCTGTTCCTGCCGAGCCGTTGAAGCCCGAAATCCACTCCCGTCCCTTCCAGTGGTCGGCCACATATTCACTCTGATGGGGATCCGTACTGGGAAAAATAAACGCTGCCAGATGCTCTCTACGCATCACCTCGCGCAAGTCCTGAAGTCGCTGATTAATATTCATAAATTATTCATTTTTGTAATTCCGACTTTACAAAGGTACGAAGTTTTAGCCACAGATTTCACAGATTAACACAGATTAATACAAAAAAAGAGGGGGGCATGAGTTTTTTTCGTATCTTTGCAGCACTTTTGATAATCAAACAATTTAAGACATAGGAATTATGGCATTAACAAACGAGAAATTGACCATCGTCGGCGCAGCCGGTATGATTGGTTCGAACATGGCTCAGACCGCCTTGATGATGGGTCTGACAAGTGAGATTTGTCTTTACGACGTTTTTTCTCCTGAGGGTGTTGCTGAGGAGATGCGTCAGAGTGGCTTCGACGATGTGAACATTGTGGCTACCACTGATGCCGAGGAGGCTTTCAAGAATGCGAAGTACATCATCTCTTCAGGTGGTGCTCCCCGCAAGGCCGGCATGACCCGTGAGGATCTGCTCGCTGGCAACTGTAAGATTGCCGAGGAACTCGGTCAGGACATCAAGAAGTTCTGCCCCGATGTGAAGCACGTGGTGATTATCTTCAACCCCGCAGACCTGACAGGTCTG
>JAFWTK010000298.1 GCA_017518935.1 Prevotella sp. | reverse complement strand
CCGTGCACTCGAGCAACTGAAACAATGACCGGAGCCTACGGCTCGTGTGTTCTTGACAAAACAGAGCACTTTATGAAAACATTTCCAATGCCAGACTGTCGTTGAATATATCCTACGGCATTAACAATTATCGCGGTATTGTTTGGCGGTCATGCCGGTCACACGCTTGAAATAGCGGTAGAAGGAGGTAGGTTCGGAGAAGCCGAGCATATAGGCCGTTTCTTGAAGAGTCTGTGTGGCGCGGGTCTCGATGAGGCGCTTGGCCTGTGCCGTCACGTATTGTTCTATCCATTCGCCAGGCAAGAGACCGCCAGTGGCCGTGCGGATGACTTTGCTGAAATACTTAGGAGTTAGGTTCAGCAGATCGGCGTAGTACTTGACCTCTCGCGACTCCCGATAATGTTTCACCACCAAGTCGCAGAAACGGTTGAAGAGTTCTACATGACGGTTCTCTGTCCATTGTTTGTCTTGTTCGCGGCGGTAGTAATTGAGAAACTCATAGCCTACGGCCAGTTGCGCTAACAGCGTCTGATGACGGTGGGGAAGTTCCTCGTTGGTGTGCTTGGCGATAATGATCAGTTGGTCCACGATGCTCAATAGATGTGTAGCCTGCTCGTCGGTCAGCGAACAGACGGGGGCATAGTTGAATTTCTCGTAGTCGTGACTGAAAGTATGGAAGCGCAGGTCGTCGAACATCTTCGGTGAGATAAAAAACAAGGCATAGGTAAAGTCGTCCGTGCAATCCATCGGGTGCATGATATGACCGGGCATGATGATGGCCAGGTCGTTCTTGCGATGCGTGATGACCCGCATGTCATACATCGCCCTTGCGCTGCCGCTCAAGCAGAGCGTCAGGATGATATGTGGAAAGACGAAATCTTCGTTGTAGTTGAAGAAACGCTGCATCTCGCGCACAATCAGAATGCCGGATTGCTCGATGTCTTTTACCAACTGCTCTTTATTCATACACAGAAGTACTTTTGTTTGCAAAAATACTGTTATTTTTGGATTCTACAAGGGACAAGCGACTTTTTGTTATAAAAAAAACCTAAATTGTTAGTACGTGGACGCATAGAATGCTGTACTTTTGTACACAAAGTAGCATTGATTATTAACTAACACTAACTGACAAAGATGAGAAAGAAATTACTCTTTTCCATGTTACTCCTGTTTGTGGGGGTGAGCATGCAGGCTCAGTCCATTGCTGCCGAGCAGATGGACGAGCGGTTCAACGACGGAACGAAGATGCCATACGGCTGGTTTGCCGAGGGCTGGAAGGTTGACGACGGCAAGGCGAAGGCCAAAGCAACTGAGGATTCCGGAAACAACGGTATGCCCGGTATGGGTGGTGGCGACCCTGGCGAAAGCACAGGCATGCCCGGCATGAGTGGTATGTTTGGCGGCAATCGCATCAGGACTTATATGCTCACGCCTCCTGTATCTGTCGAGGAAGGCGAGGACATGGTGTTCAGCGCCAGAAAGCCCAGCGGCGATGATGGAGGTATGGGTTTCAGTTTCGACCTGAAAGCCATCATGGGTATGAGCGACACGATCTTCGTGGTAGAGCGCTCGGTGTATGGCAAGAACCAGTGGCTGCGTGTGGGTGACTTTACGACGACACTCAATAACGACTTCCAGAAGTTCACCATTTCGGGTACGCCAAAGGGTGAATACCGGTTCCGCTTCATCTCGTATGTCGATGCAGAGGTCGACAGCGTGGCGGGCTTCCACATCGACAAAGAGGCGCCCGATTTGCTGGTGACGATAGACAGTCTGCACACCCGCTTCGTGGATTACAGCGTCTGTGCCAAGGACAGCACCAAGGAGTTCATCCTGATCAATACCGGTACGGGAACGTTGAATGTGAACGTATCGTCGATAGATCCAGAACTGTTCAGTTTGGACAAAAGCGAATTCAGCATTGCTGCTGGTGACTCTGCCAAGTTAAACGTCACGTTCCACTATGGCGCAGGTCAGATTGGCAAGAACGAGTCCATGATTAATTTCAATTGTGAGGACACCCGTTTGCCTGGTACCAGCATCACCGTCGCTGCCATCATTACCGATCCTGATGTGTGGGTAGTCGACTTTAATGATGACCAGATGCCCCTTGGTTGCTATGGTGAGGGCTTCGTAGTCAAGGAAGGTGTAGCCACGCACTATAATCCCGATGGTGGCGGTATGGCTGCCATGGCTGCCATCTTTGGTGGCGGTGGCGCCAGCGACTGGTTTATGACACCTCCGCTGACGATTCAGGGTGTACACGACGCTGTGATCTTCCAGTTGAAGAATGGCGACGGCAGTTACAAGGGGCCTATCATCGACCCGCAGGCTGCCGTGACCATCGAGAAGTCTGAATACGGCAGCAACAAGTGGGAGAAGGTGGATGCCTATCAGTTCAAGGACACGCTGAACCACGTGAAGTGGATTTCCTGGATGCCGGCAGGCGACTACCGTTTCCGCTTTGTCTCAGGCGACAGTCTTTGCATCGACAGCATTGCCGGTGGTCGTATCAATATGAATGCACCCGACCTGCTGGTGCGTCACAACGGACGCAGTGTGCAGACCGTCAACTACGGCATAGCCCGGGGTAACCAGACCAAGACTTTCCAACTGATCAATACGGGTACGTCGGACTTGCAACTCTATGCCATGTCGAGCGATCCTACATTCTATACCTTGAGTCAGCAGATGTTCGACATCGCTGCCGGCGAGTCTGCCACCATCGATGTGACCTTCAATTATAATGCTGAGGCACTGGGTGCACATCAGGCAGCACTCGTACTGACACCGACAAACTGCCAAATCGCCATGCAGATGATCTATCTGTCGGCCTATATCACCTACGACGACGCTTGGTCGGAAGACTTTGAGCCTGAGTTTGTCGTCGAGGAAGGTGAGACCGTAGATCTGCCCATAGGATGGAGCACTACCGGTTGGCAGATTATCAAGGGTGGCGGTATGGACATGATGGCTATGATGGGCATGGGTGGCGCAGAGAAGACATGGGCTCCTCATACCGACAGCGATGCCTATGAACTCATCACCCCAAGTCTGCAAGCCAAGCAGGGCGACGTGCTGCGCTTCTATGCCGACATCAGTAGTGGTTGGCTCAACCTGTTCTACAAGTGCGAAGGCGATGCCGACTGGACCTACCAGAACACCTATATCACTGCCGACTCCATCTACTTCATCGCACCGCTCACGGGCGTTTACCAGTTGAAGTTCACGGGCAGTTCAGTAGCCGTCGACGACTTTATCGGCTTCCTGAAACCGATGCAGGGGGCAACGTTGAGTGATGATCCTGCACTCGATGCCCAAAATGCTGAGGTGATAGAGCACTTCAAGGGCCAGAAGGTCAATGTATACTATGACCGCGTGCTCTCTGCTGTAAACAATGGCTACGGTTCATGGACACCCAAGGCTTATACCCTCTGTCTGCCCTACGAATTCCGCTTCAACGAACTCGTAGAGCCGGGCAAGATAAAGTTCTACAAACTCTCGTTCGTCGATGACTACTACAAGCAGTACATCTTTACCGCCGTGGCCGATGTTGCTGAGGCGGGCAAAGCATATTTGGCTGTGGTAGATCAAGGCGAGGTCAGTCTGAATGCGCTTAATGTGGAACTGACAGCAGAGCCCATCAATGACAGTGAACGTACTGCTGTCAACGACTATGGCGACTGGTTCTTCAACGAGAACCTGACGAAGGTGGGCCAGTGGGTAGGTAACTTCAAGAGCATCAGCGCCACCGAGGCCGACAACATGAATATGTTCTGTCTGCTTGACGATGGCACATGGGTTCACTTCACTTCAACGGATAATGCGGACGCTAAACTGAATGCCTTCCGTGGCTACTTCCTCTCCGACGAAGCAACAGAGGAACAGGCTGCACGTACCAAGACCCCTGCCGACCAGAAGACGAAGGTCTTCCGTACCCTGTTTAGCAATGCCGGCGTGGGTAGTGTGAGTGATGGCAACGTACCCGATGCTCTCAACATCCTCTATCATGCCGACATCCCTACACCGTCGTCAGACCCCACCGGCATCGTTCCTACCATACAGACCATCGAGGCCGACGGCACCAGCCGTTACTTCGACTTGCAGGGACGTATGCTCAATGGCAAGCCTAACAAGGGCGTGTATATAGAGAATGGCAAGAAGGTGATCAGATAAAACCGAAACCGTTTGGCATTCGCTGAAAAAATCGGGGTGTTGGTTGAAGAGATTTGACCAACACCTTGTTTTTTATTATCTTTGCCTCAAAATTACAAACTATTACGCAAAGATGAAGAAAATTGTTTTATTATTCATGGCCTTGGCAGGTGCACTGAGCATGATGGCGGATAATGCCTATACCTACCTGACCTTTGAAACGACCGACGGGGCGAAGGCTTCCATACCGGTTGAGTCGCTGAAACTTACCATCAGTGGGAATACGCTGACGGCAGACTCCCAGACATTCATCCTCTCGAACCTCAGCAGGATGTATTTCTCGACGACAGACGAGACTATCTCCGGCATCGAGGAAATCACCAGTGCCACACTCGACGAAGCCACAGCCATCTACGACTTACAAGGCCACAAGGTCTCGAAGGAGCAGATGAAAAAGGGCGTCTATGTGGTCAAGACAAAGCACAAAACCTATAAGATGATTGTCAGATGAAACGTACCTTATTATATATAATAGCGCTCGTGCTGACGATAGCAGCAGGGGCACAGACACTGAAGGTGACTACCGCCAATGGTACTTATCAGTATCCCGCCTCTGAGATGACAGAGAACTCATCGGCACTGTTTTCTGGTGGCACGACACTCACCATCGGCAACGATGTCTTTACTATCAGCGACATCACTAATATTGAAGTAGTCAGTACTCAGGAGTCAGGCGTAGAAGACAATACTGTTGAGATTGTATATAAAGGATCGACGGCCACAGTGACGATGGCAGACAACGTCTCTGGCTACGTCACGGCAGAGGTGAGTGGCGCACATGTCAGCATCACGCAGACAAACACGGAGGCTATCGACGACAACGAGATCACCTACGTGCTCAGTGGCTCGACCACCGATGGCTCGCTGACCCTCGACGGCTCGTACAAGTGTACTGTAACGCTGGCAGGGCTGACGATGACCAACCCCAGCGGTGCGGCTATCAACATCACCAACAAGAAACGCATACAACTCAGCGTCAAGAACGGTACGGAGAACACGCTGATCGACGGCAACAATGGCTCGCAGAAGGCCTGCATCTACAGCAAGGGACAGTTGCAACTGCAGGGCAAGGGCACGCTGAACGTGGCGGGCAATACAAAGCACGCCATCAAGAGTGGCGACTACATTACGGTAAAGAACCTGACGCTGAACATCACCAAGGCCGTGGGTGACGGTATCAGTTGCGAGGAGTATTTCCAGATGAAGAGTGGTACGGTGAGCATCAGCGGCGTAGGCGATGACGGCATACAGTGCGACCTGGGTGGCGACACCTCGACAGGTGAGACCACCGACCATGATGACGAGGACAGCGGTAACGTCTATTTAGAGGGTGGCACGCTGAACATCACCGTAACGGCTGCTGCCGCCAAGGGCATCAAGGCCGATGGCGACATGGTTATATCTGACGGCGACATCATTGTGACCACTACTGGAAACGGCGCCTACGACAGTGATGAGAGGGATGCTAAGGGCAGTTCCTGTTTGAAAGCCGACAACAATATGACCATCAGCGGAGGTACGCTGACGCTGAAAAGCACTGGTACGGGCGGCAAGGGCATCAAGGCCGACGGTATGCTGACCATCACGGACGGCACCATCAGTGCTACCACCACAGGCAGCCAATACAGATACAGCAGCAATGTGACTGCATCCCCCAAGGCCATCAAGAGCGACGGTGCCATGACCATAACAGGTGGAACTATCGTGGCAAGCAGCAACAACCATGAGGGTATTGAGAGCAAGAGTACCCTCTCCATAACAGGCGGCTATGTCTATGCATACGCTGGTGACGATGCCATGAACTCGGCAAGCGACTTCACCATCAGTGGCGGCTATGTCTTTGGCAACTCATCAGGCAACGATGGCTTGGATGCCAACGGCAACTTCTATATCAAAGGTGGCAATGTGGTGGCTGTGGCTACGAGAGAGCCTGAGGTTGGCATCGATGCCAATTCGGAACAACGGAAGCAACTCTATATCACTGGTGGCAACGTCGTGGCCATTGGCGGTTTTGAGAACGGGTCCAGCATCTCCGGCGGTACGACCAAGTCGGCCAGTTACAGCAAGGGCAGTTGGTACGGCCTCTATAATGGCAGTACGCTGGCCTTTGCCTTCAAGGTTCCTTCGAACAACAGCATGGGTACGTCGATGGCTGTCTATACCACTGACACACCTGCCTTGAAGTCGGGCGTCACTGGTAGCGGCACCAGTTTCTGGAATGGCTATGGCTACAGCAGTTGTAGCGGCGGTAGCGATGTCACGCTCAGCACCTATTCCGGCGGCAATGGCGGTGGTGGAGGCTGGCCTGGCGGTGGGGGATGGCCCGGTGGCGGCGGATGGCATTGATGCAATAATAATCGGTTTTCCACGTTATTTCTTATGAGAAGAGTATACTGGATGAAGCATCAGTCGCGACAGGAGAACCTGATATACCTGATAGTGTGGGGACTGCTCTTCGCAGCCCCGCTCCTGAGTCTGTATGTGCGTACCGTCAACGACTCCATGCTCACATTCGACTGGACAGAGGTGTTTCTGGTATGGCGGAAGTTTGCGGTATTCCTGTTGCTGTTTGTCCTTCACAATGTGTTCCTGGCGCCGTTGCTCGTCCATCAGAACAGACGTACACTCTATTTCTCGATTGTGGCTGCGGTCTTGGTGGCATTTACAATCTACCAGTGTAGCAGTCGTCCGGACAGACCCAGGGGCCATCGTCCACCGTCTCACATCGTAGAAGTAGAAGGTCACCGGCCTCCGCCCCCTCCCGACAAGCACCGTCCGGATATGCCGCCGCCCATCGTCGGTGAGCGCGACATCCTGGCCATTGTGGTACTCCTGCTGATGTTTGGAGCCAACTTAGGCACGAAATACTATTTCCGCAGCCGCAGGGACCATCAGAAACTCCTGAATCTGGAGAAGCAGAATCTGGAACAGCAGTTGGAGTATCTGCGCTACCAGATCAATCCGCACTTCTTTATGAACACCCTCAACAATATCCATGCGCTGGTGGATATCGACCCCGCCAAGGCGCAGGAGACCATCGTAGAGTTGTCGAAGATGATGCGCTTCGTACTCTACGAAGGCGATAAGGACGGTGTGCCTCTCACCCGTGAATTGGAATTTATCCGTACCTACATCAAACTGATGCAGTTGCGCTATACCGACAAGGTGAGGATCGACCTCGACCTGCCTGCCGAGGTTCCTGATAAGACCATCCCCCCGCTGATGCTCATCCCATTTATTGAGAATGCCTTCAAGCACGGGGTCAGTTACAAACAGGAATCGTTCATCGAGGTGAAGATATCGTTGGAGGACGAAGGGCTGCGTTTCTCATGCCGCAACTCAAAGGCTGATGTCCCTAACCAGGAAAAGGGTGGTGTGGGCCTCGCCAATGTCCGTAAACGCCTGAACCTGCTCTATGAACATAATTACGCACTCCGCATCCAGGACAACCCGGATGTCTATACTGTCGAACTAACTATCCCACTATCATGATCAGATGTCTCGCCATTGACGATGAGCCCCTCGCCTTGCAACAACTCGTCACCTATATTAATAAGGTGTCGTTTCTCGAACTCGCCGCCCAGTGCCAGAGTGCCTTGGAGGCCCGTCAGTTTATGGAACACGACACGGTGGATGCCATCTTCTGCGACATCAACATGCCAGACCTCAATGGTATGGATTTCGTGAAGTCACTTGCCGCTCCACCTCTGATTGTCTTCACTACCGCCTACTCTGAATACGCTGTCGAGGGTTTCAAGGTGAATGCCGTCGATTACCTGCTCAAGCCCTTCGGTTTGCAGGATTTCCAACGGGCAGCAAACCGATTGAAGGACAGGCTAACGAACACACCTGCCGCAGACATTCCTCTCACTTCTAATGATGACACCCTTTTCCTCAAAACAGACTACCGCATTGTGAAGGTCAGCATCGGCGGTATCCGCTACATTGAGGGTATGAGCGAGTATCTGAAAGTGTGGATAGAAGGCGAGGCCAAGCCCATCATCACCCTCCTGTCGATGAAGAAGATGGAGGAACGGCTACCGGATACCTTCATGCGCATCCACCGCTCCTACATCGTTAACCTTACGAAGATCCAGGAAGTGAACAAGAACCGCATCATCATGGATGCCAACACCTACCTTCCTATTGGCGACCTCTATAAAGAAAAGTTCCAAGCCTATCTGAACACCAAATTCTTAGGGAAATAGTTTCTCAACAATTCATTGTCCTGTGGCGTGGCGGTATTCCAAGAGTCGGTTCTGATAGTCGGCGTAGGCATCCGTGCGTTTGTCGCAGGTCTGCTGGTAGAGCATCTGCGCTTCTAACAGGTCGCTCATTTTGGAGGTGCCAGCCTGGTAGAAGTTGCGGTTCAGACGGAGATTCTCTTCTGCCTGTTCGATGCTGCGTTGAGCGATAGCCAGTTGCTGATAGGCTTCCTCAACATCGTTTCTGGCTTTTTGCATCCGGATTTCCAAGAGTTTTGAATTATCTGCCAACTGCTCCTCAGCCTTCTGCTGTTCAATCTTGCGACGTTTGATGGCATGGGAACCGCCCCACCAGTCGGAGATGGGGACGCTGACGGTGGCGAAGAGCATACCGAAGGAGTGGTCACGTTCGAGTAGGTTGTGGTAGTTATAGCCTGCACCCACGGATACGGATGGCAGACTTTCGCCAATAGTCATTTTCTTTTGCAGGTTGGCGGCTTCGACCTGCTTTTGCAGGAGGTGGAATTCAGGCAGGGCGGATAAAGCCCCCTCCTTTCGTGAGGCGGGGAGTGGTTGTGCGTCGTCTGTCTGGTGAGAGATGTCGAACTCCGCACTGTTCAGTCCGCAATACTGTGCCAGCAACAGGCGGACGATGCTCAGGGCATTGTTGAGTTTCAGTTTTTGGCTCTCGATGTCGTTCTGACGCAGTTGTACCTGTAACAGGTCATTGCGCATGGCGACACCGGCACGGACGGCTACATCCGCATCCTTTGCAATATCGTTCAACAGAGCCGTCACAGCCTCGACGGTCTTCATTTTCTCTTGTAAAGAGATAATCTGCCAGTAATACTGTTCGGTGGTTTTCTCCACCTCGTTTTCCGACAGTTGCAGTTGCAGGCGATTGGCCTCCTCGCCAACTTTCGCCAGTTTGTTGCCGTAGATGATCCGACCTCCTGCGAAGACAGGTTGCACTGCCATCAGCGAACCGATGGTGCCGTTCTTCATCATTGAGACATCGATGGGATTGGCTAAGGCCATGAGGGCTTCCGCAGGCAGACTCTGTGCCAAGGCAGGCAATAGCGACGACGGGATGATTTCCGAGGGGTTGATGGTGGTTTTGGCCATGCCCTTATTGGCATTGAACCAGAGACCCGTACCACTGATATTGGGGAAATACTTGGTGAAAGCCTCCTTGCGATGTTGCTGTGAGGCCTCTATGTCGAGACGGGCACTACGTGTAGCGATGTTGTTCTGGAGGGCTGCGGCTTTGAGTTGTTCCAGGGTATAGGTCTGGGCTGTTGCTGTAGCACAGAAACAAACTGAACCGACTATGATTGCTAATATCTTTCTCATAATCATTTGAGGTTTACTTTCCAATAGATGACGGGTAGCATGACGACCACCATGATCAGTGAGCCGATGCCGCCTGCGAAGATGGTGACACCTACAGGCATCCAGAACGAACTCTGGGCGATGATCATCGGTACTACACCGACTGCTGTGGTGGCGGTGGTGAGGAAGATCGGCACCATACGACGCTTGCCGGCATCGTAGGCCGCCTGCTTCACAGCGTTGTTATAGGCCTCGCGATTCACTGTCCAGTCGCCGTGTTCTGCCACATATTTCTTAATCAGGTCGATGGCGTGTTCAAAGATGAGGATCTCGTTACGCATGATCATTCCCATCAGTGTGATGAGGCCGAAGATGGAGGTCAGACCTAAGGCACGGTTCATCAGTCCCAGACCGATCAATGCACCAGGTGTCATCAGTGCGAGGGCTACCATACAGATGGTGGTGACGCCGTATTTCTTGAAGTTGAACAGCAGGAAGAAGAAGACGATGATCATGGCGATGGTGATACCGCCGAATATCTGCGGCAAGGCCTCGTCGCCATATTCTATCTCACCGCCTACCTCACAGCGGATGCCTTGAGGCAGTTCGATTTCCTTCTGCATGATCTCTGCTATTCGGTTCTCGATAGGTCCCGTATAGACTCCCTGCGTAAACTGTGCCGTGACGGTGATACAGCGTTCACCCCCGCGATGCATGATACGGCTTTCACTCCATTGGGGCTGTACCTTTGCAATCTGGCGCAGGGGTACGGTGCTGTTGCTTTGGCGTGTCGCAGAGGATGCCATCGAGGTAGGCGAGGAGATTCCAAGGTTGGCGATGTCTGAGAAAGTCATATCCGTGTCATCCTTCACGATGATGGGCAGTTCGTAGTTGCCTTCCCAGATCTGTCCCACCCGCAGGTCGCTCGATGTGGCAGTCAGGGCGAGTTGTGCCGTGCTACGTGTGATACCCAACTGGGCAGAGGTCACGGGATCGAGCGTCACATTGATGATGGGATAGGGCTGGAGGTAGTCGGTATGCACCCACTCCAACTCCTGCATCTCCCGCATCTTTTCCATCAGGTGCTCCGCCACGACGTGCAATGAGTCGAGATTGTCGCCATAGAAGCGGTATTCCAGTTCGTTGACCTCTAAATAGTCGAGGCGCTTGAACTTCACGTAGGCCTTGGGGAAGGCCTCGCCCAGCATAGGCTGATACTTTGCGAGGAGGTCGAGCGTCGCCCCGTCGGATGTGGTGTTCACGATGAACTGTGCGTAGTTGTTGCCTGCCATCTGGGGCGCGTAGGCATCCATGAAGCGGGGTGAGGAACAGCCGATGAATCCGGTGATACCTGTGATGCGCTCGTCTTTCTCCAAGACGTGCTGCACGGAGTCGGCTATCGCCTCCGTCTCTGCCAGTCCCTTGCCGTCAGGCAGGAAAATCTCCACAGCAAACTGGTCGCGGTCGGCGTAGGGGAAGAGTCGTATCTTCAATGTCGGCACGATGAGCAACGAGAGCAGTATCACCGCAATGCCTCCACCGATGGTGATCCAAGGATGGGCAAAGGTGAAGTCGAGTGTTTTGTCGTAAGTCTTCTGCACCCACCGGGTGATGGCGTTTCCGCCCGTCTTCACCTTGTCGGGCTTGATGATGAGCACCTCCAGGAACGGTATCACGGCAACTGCCAGAAAGAGCGACACCATGAGGTTGATGGTGATAGTGACGGGGAAGTCTTGCAGACAGTCGTGGAACATCCCCTTCATCGTAATGAGGAAGGGGTAGAAGATGGCGCAGATACATATGGTGGCGAGCATCATCGGCATGAAGTACTGCTTAGCGGAGTCGATGGCGGCCTGTTTGGGTTCGTAGCCCTTCCCTAAATATTCCAAGTAGCCGTCGATGACGACGATGCTGTTATCCACAATCATTCCCAGCACGACAATCATTGCCGCCAGAGTCACGATGTTCAGTTCGATACCTATCATATACATGATGGATACGCTGACAAACGTACTCAACGGGATGGTGATGGCAGCCACGATGGCGGAACGCAGTGGGAAGAGCACCATCATGACGAGGATGATGATCAGCATGGCGATGAGCAGGTCGCGAACGAAGTCACTGATGCTCTTACTCACCACCTTCGGTTTGTCGGCGATACGGGTGACATTCACATCCTCAGGCAGTTCGTTCTGACGGAAGTCGTTGAGTGCCTTGTTCACCTCCTTGCCGTATTCCACCACATTATTGCCCGGTGTCATCTCCATCGACAGCAGCACACAGGGGTGTCCATCCTGTTCGATACGACTCGACATCGGGTCGTATTCCCTTTTGACGGTGGCGACATCACGCACCCTCACCACCTTACCAGTGACAGGGTCGGAGAAGATAATCTGGTTGGCAATCTCTTCTTCGGAGTCCTCCGTGTTTTCGATGTGGATAGGTATCTGCTGGTCGTCATCGCTGATGCTGCCACTCATCGTGGTGATGCCCTGAGCCTGCAAACGGGAAAAGAGCATCTGCTGTCCGATGCCGTAGGCCTGCAACCGCTGCCGGTCGATATAGAGACTGATCTGCTGTTTCTGTTCACCAAAGAGTTTCACGTTGGCCACAGAGGGGATGCGCCGCAGACGGTCGCTCAGGTCATCGCTGTACTGTTTCAGTTCACGGTAACTTCGCTGACTGCTCTCGATGGCAATCAATAGGGCGGAGGTATTGCCGAAGTCATCGTTGACCACAATGGCGAGGACACCTGCGGGCAGTTGCGACTTGAAGGCATTCAGTCCGTGTTTGATCTTGCTCCATACCTCATCCTTATTGTTCACATCGTCGTTCAGTTTCACCATGGCGATACACATACCGTTCTGCGAGGTCGTGGTGGTCTTCAAGCGGTTCACCTCACCGAAGGTGAAGAGATAACGCTCCAACGGACGCGCTGCCTGCTGTTCCACTTCTTCCGAGGTTGCACCCGGATAGACGGCTACCACCACACCCTGACGAATGGTGGCGTGTGGAAACTCATCTTTCGGCATGGTGTACATCC
Organism: Prevotella sp.; assembly: GCA_017518935.1. Classification (GTDB taxonomy): domain Bacteria; phylum Bacteroidota; class Bacteroidia; order Bacteroidales; family Bacteroidaceae; genus Prevotella. Next base: position 1,613 of record JAFWTK010000298.1, on the reverse strand, counting down.
CGAAGATACCCATCACAAACAATATCAGGATAATCAGCAGCGTTATCGAGTAATGTTCCAATGGCCATTTCAGCCATTCCATCTTATTTTCCATAGTCACTATTCACTAATAGACCACTTTCGTTCCTTCACTCAGTTTCTGATAGCCTTCGATGACGACACGCTGTCCCATATTGAGACCCTCGGTGACAGCCACATTGTTTCCATTCGTGCTACCGATGCTCACCTTGGCACGATGGGCGGTACTGTCTTTGGAAACCGTCCAAACAAACAGGCTGCCGTCGGCTGCCTTTTGTACGGCTGTCACAGGCAGCGACTTCCCGCTGATACCCTGTGAACCCTCTGTCATGAAACGGACACTCGCCACCATACCGGGCAGCAGTTTCCTGTCACTATTGTTCGCGCGTATACGTATATCATAGGTATGCGTGAGGGCATCGGCCACGACACCTTTTTCTATCCGTCCGCCATTCACCTGCTTGTCAACAGCCTCCACGTTGATGGTTGTTGGCGTGGTGCTGCTGATGGCATCCACCTCTGCCTCCGGTACGGCTACCTTCACTTTCACACTGCTGATGTCGAGGATGGTGACAACGGCCTGTGAGGGTAGGGCCGTCTCGCCCGCCTTCACCTGCTGCTGGCCGATGATACCACTGACGGGTGCCGTCAGTCGGCAGTCAGCCAGATTCTTTTTGGCCACTTCCAATTGCGACTTCGCCTGGGCCACCTTACTCTGTATCTCCACCCATTGCACCTCGGGTAGCGAGCCGTTGTCGTGCAGCATACTGTAACGTTGCAGGGCGTCGTTGGCCTGTGTCATCTGAGCCTCGGCACCAGCCAACAGGTTGCGTGCCTGGGTGTCATCCATCTCCGCAATCAGTTGTCCGCGCCCTACAGCCTGCCCCTCACTCACGAGCATCCGTTTCACCACGCCCATACTCGTAAAACTGACTGCCGTTCCCTCATTCTCCTCCACGATACCTACGTATGTATGGGCATTGTCCACAAAGGCAGGCGAGATCACCAGCGTCTTCACTCTCGTCGGAGCCTTGACCCCTTTTTCTTTCTTTTCACCGCAGCCGATTGCCATCAGACAACAGGCGAAAGCCAGGATTATTTCTTTCTTCATTGCACATCGTTTATTTCGTGTGCAAAGATAATACTTTTTCTCCGACGCCACCAATTAAAATTGTTTTTTTATAAATTTTAAGATTTAAAATGATGTGGGTTATGGGATAATTTTGTATCTTTGCAGCCGCATAGAGTTTTCCAAAACGGGAAACTTTTTGAAAGATCAAAACAAAAAAGTTTCCCAAAACGGAAAACTTTTTGTGCGGGATGTGCTTGAATTATTAAAGAAACAACGATATGGAAATTAAGAACTTTACTATCACGAAACGAGACGGATCGAAGGATCAGTTTTCTCTCGACAAGATTATGAATGCGATTGTGAAAGCATTCGAAAGTGTCAATGAACCGGCAGACTTGGGCATTGTGTCCAAGATTCTGAACCACCTCGACATGCACGACGACATCACCGTGGAGGAAATCCAGAACCAGGTGGAGGAGGCGCTCATGCGCGAGGGCTATTACAATGTGGCTAAGTCGTTTAT